>JBNGDZ010000096.1:0-12086 GCA_049975765.1 Armatimonadota bacterium | reverse complement strand
CCTCCATACAGCACGACGACGACCCTCCGCGTAGGTCGGGCTTCCAGCCCGACGACGCCTTGGCTCTTCCGCGTAGGTCGGGCGTCCAGCCCCACAACGCCTTGGCTCTTCCGCGTAGGTCGGGCCTCCAGCCCGACAACGACCGGGCGGAGCGGAGGCCCGCCCCTCCAAACGGAACGGCACATGACGGCAGCGGCGTCGCCGCGCGCAATGAGCGCCGTCGTTGGGCAGGAGCCGGCCCCCTTGGGGGCGAAACGCCATCATCGCAGAGAGCAGAGCATGGCACCTCACGGGAGGGTACAGCCCATGACCGAGGTCCGAGTCGGCTTTGTCGGCGCGGGCGGCAACGCCCGCGGGCACATGAACCGCCTGAGCGAGATCGAGGGCGTGAACATCCTCGCAATCTGTGACGTGGTGGAGGAGACTGCCGCCGAGGCCGCCGAGACGCACTCCGCGCGCTCCTACACCGACCATCACGATATGCTCGATGAGGTGGAGATCGACGCGCTCTACGTCAGCGTCCCGCCTTTCGCCCACACCGATGCCGAGATCATGGCGGCGCAGGCGGGCATCCATCTGTTCGTGGAGAAGCCGGTGGTGCTGGACATGGACACCGGCCTGGAGATCCTGGAGGCGATCGAGGAGGCGGGCGTGCTCTCCTGCGTGGGCTATCAGCTCCGCCTGATGGACACCTCGCAGCGGCTGAGGGCCTACCTGGCCGACCGGCAGGTCGCCATGATCTCCTCGCACCGCTGGGGAGGGCTCCCCGGGACCCCCTGGTGGCGCGTTATGGAGCAATCCGGCGGCCAGCTCCACGAACAGACCACCCACCAGCTCGACCTGATGCGCTTCTGCACCGGCGACGAGGTAGTGGAGGTCTGTGCGCGCTACGACCGGCTGACCATGGACGATGTCGAGGGCATCACCATCCCCGACAGCCAGGGCGTGCTGATGACCTTCGCCTCCGGCACCATCGCGACAATAGTCACCAGCCCTATGATGACCCAGGGCGGCGGGAAGAGCGACATTAACTTCCTCCTGCGGGACCAGATCATCGGCTGGTCGACCCAGCAGATCTCCGTCACCGGAGTGCAGGCGCCCGAGCTTGAGGGCGAGCCGGAGGAGCGGCCGAACATCGACCAGGCATTCATGCAGGCCATCCGGGAGGACGATCGGTCGCTGATCCCCTGCTCCTATGAGGACGGCCTGCGAACCTGCGATGTCACTCTGGCGGCAAACCGCTCCGCCGAGAGCGGCCGGCCGGTCGCGCCGCAGATGGCCGCGGAGTAACCCGACGCCCATCGCCGCCGGCAGTTCGGAGGGTCTCCGATGATCGCGCATCCAGAGGCAGTGGCCGTCGTCCTGATCGCGCTGGCGCTTCTGGTGCCGGCGGCGCCCATGGTGGCCCAGGGCGACGCATTCCCGGCGGTGCTCACCGACAACGCCGCCGACGACGAGCCGGCGATACCCACGGGCGTGACCTACGAGGCCGATCCGCCATACGCGAACCCGGCCGACGAGTCCGGCCGCCGCCTGCTGGATCGCGACCGGCCGTGGGACGACTGGAACGTCACGGTCGGCATCAACGAGCCCGCGCAGACGGTCATCTTCGACTTCAAGCGCGAGTATCGCTTCAGCCGCTTCTCCGTGCGCATGGTCCATGAGCGGAAGCCGGCGAGCATCGGCGTGGCAGTGGCCTCTGCCGAGGACGGACCGTGGCGGGAGGTGGGGCAGATCGTCCCCGCCGAGGCAGAAGCTGATGAACGTGGCTGGTTCTCCCTGTCGGCCGATGAGCCGGCCACCGGACGCTATGTGCGCCTGCTCTTCCGGCTGCAGGGGTGGGGCTGGTACGTCAAGGAGGTCAAGTTCTGGGGCGTGCGCGCTGATGAGCCCGGGCCCGACAGCCCCGTCCCGCTGCTCACGGACGGCCGGCGCCTCGTCATCGCGCGCGAGGGCCGGCCGGCCGCCAGCATTATCGTCGCCGCGGGGGCGCCGCCGGAGATCGTCAGCAGCGCCAGGTTCCTGCAGACCACCATCCACCGCATGACCGGCGCCACGCTGCCGATGCGTGACGACTCCCGGGACTGGGAGGGCGGCCACATTCTGGTCGGACCGTCGCGGCTCAATGAGCTGAGGGTTCAGCAGGGCTTGGACGCCCCCCAACGTTACCGCCTGGAGGTCGAGGGAGACAGCATGTCGCTGGCGGGCAACGACGCCGGCCCGCTGCATGGGACCCGCAACGCCGTCTTCGCTCTGCTGTGGGAGCTCGGCTGCGGGTGGTTCGGCCCCGATGAGCTCTACCACGTCATCCCGGAGACCGATGAGCTGTCCATCGCGCCGATGACTCGGGACGAGCAGCCCGACTTCGACTTCCGCAGAGTGTGGAACGTCTTCCCTGAGGCCGATGGCGCCTGGCGGCTGGGAGGCCCGCGGGTGAACTCAGGGCACGCCTACAGCCGCATCATCCCGCCTGACGAGTACTTCGAGCAGCACCCGGAGTACTTCGCGCTCGTGGACGGCGAGCGCCGGGCGGAGAGGGCGCAGATCTGCTTCGCCAACCCTGACGTGCAGCGCATCACCGTCGAGAAGGCCCGCCGCTACTTCGACGAGAACCCCGACGCGCTCACCTTCAGCCTCTCCGCGAACGACTGCGGCGGCTTCTGCCAGTGTGCCCAGTGCGCGGAGATGGGGGAGAATCCGGGCGCGCGCAGCCTCGCCTTCGCGAACATCGTCGCCCGTCAGCTCGCCGAGACGCACCCGGACAAGATGGTGTGCTTCCTGGCCTACTGGTACACCTCCGCGGCCCCCTCGGAGATGCAGGCTGAGCCCAACGTGATGGTGATGGTCGTCAACCAGGCCTGCCACGCCCACGCGGTGGATGACCCCACCTGCCCGCACAACGTCGGCTGGCGCGAGAACTTCGAGAAGTGGTGCGCCACGGGCGCGAAGATGGCGATCTACGAGTGGTACATTCCCGGCTGCAAGCAGACTCACTGGCGCTCGCTGCCCTGGATCTCGACGGACGTGGCCTTCGCGAATCTGCGCTACTGGCGCTCAAAGGGCGTTCGGTGGGTGACCTACGAGTCCCAGCCGGCCTATGAGGAAGGGACCGGCTACCCGCGTCGCTGGCCGCTGTACTACCTCGCGGCACGGGGCCTGTGGGACTGTGACGCCGATCCGCGTGAGGTGCTCTCGGAGGCGTGTCGGCGGCTCTATGGGCCGGCGGCGGAGGCCATGACGCGCTACTTCCAGACCATGGCCGAGGCCATGGAGGCCACGAGGCTGCACAGCAGCATCTGGAACCTGCCGCAAGCACAGGCCGTGTACCGGCCGGACGTTCGTGACGAAGTTCGCTCCCTGCTGGGTGAGGCGCTCATCGCCGCCGCCACAGCCCCCAGGGCCTGGGCACGCGTCGCCAGGGAGGCTGAGCTGTGGCGGGAGAGCGAGGAGGCGCTGGCTGAGCTGCCTGAGCTCACGCAGCATCCGGTGGACGCGCGAAAGTACAACGGCGGGGTGTGGTTCACCGATCAGGCGCAGGTCACCGGCTCGCTGCTTCGCGAGCTGGTGGGGATCGGCGCCGGTGAGGACCTGCTGGTGGTTGTCGGCGACCGGCCGCTCCCGCTCGAGGATGACCGCACCTACGACGCCACCGGCGGCCTGCGTATCGTCCCCGCCGGAGAGCAATAGCGCATCGAGCCGGCCCTGCAGCAGGTAAGAGGTGATCCGCCCATGCTCCACCCTCACGTGTACAAGGCACTCCTCATCGCACTGGTGTCGGCGACGCCGTTGGCTTCGGCGGAGATGGTCCTGGTTGATGACGGCCGGCCTGCGGCAACGATAGTCATCGCCGGGGACGCCGGGGAGAAGGTGCGGCACGCTGCCGACGAGCTGCAGACCTACGTCGAGAAGATGTCCGGAGCGGTCCTGCCGATCGCCACGGATGACGAGGGGGCGGACGGCCCGCTGCTGCTCGTGGGTCCCAGCAGGCTGACTGACGAGATGCAGCTTGCGATCCCCTCCGGGCTGACGAACGCCCGGCGCGAGGAGGGCTTCGTCATCATCTCACGCCCGGGGCGCCTTGTCGTGGCGGGCAACAACGATGGTCCCTATCACGGGACCGAGTACGCCGTCTACGAGCTTCTTCATCGGCTGGGCGTGCGGTGGTTCATGCCGGGGGAGTATGGTGAGGTCGTCCCGCACCGGGAGACCGTGGTGGTACCCGAGCTGTCGCTGCGCGAGGAGCCGGACTTCATTATGCGCAACTGGTGGCTGCATACGACACCGGAGCTGGCGGAAGAGGAGCGCGCCTGGAAGCTGCGCAACGGGATGAGCCCTGACCGCATGTTCGCCACGCCATCGGACAGCAGCGCCCGCCGCATACTGCCCGCGGCGCAGTACTTCGAGGAGCATCCGGAGTACTTCGCCATGAACGCCGACGGCAGCCGCAATCCACACATGCCCAATCTGACCCACCCGCGCGCCGCCGAGATCGCAGCGGGGATCATCACAGAGCACTTCCGCGAGCACCCCGACGCCAACTCATACGGCTTCGCGCCCGATGACGGACTGCCCCGGGATTACAGCCCGGAGACCGTGGCGCTGAATCTCGGCTTCCCCACCATCCTCGGGCGTCCGGGAGTTCCGGCCGAGATGAGCACCACGGAGGAGTGGTTCCACTTCGTTAACCGGGTCACGGGCCTGGTGCGCGAGGAGTTCCCGGACGTCTACATCGCGACCAACGGCTACGCCAACCGGAACACGCCGCCTGAGGGACTCGAGCTGGACGATCACCTGGTGGTGATGTTCGCGGCGATCTGGAGCTGCACCCTCCACGCCTACGACGACCCGCACTGCTGGCAGAAGGTCCGCCAGGGTCGCATGCTCAAGCGCTGGTGCGAGCTGTGCGACAACGTGTGGATCTACGGATACAACTACCAGATGCTCGTCTCAGGGCTCACGCCCCTGCCGGAGTTCACCAAGCTGCGCCGCGACTTCCCGCTCATGCACCGGTGGGGCGTGATCGGCTTCCTCGACGAGACGCGCAACGTCTGGGCCGAGTGCGGGATCGCCAGCAGGTACCTCCGTGCCCGGCTGGAGTGGGACGCCGAGGCGGATGTGGACGCCATCCTCGATGACTTCTTCGGCACCTGGTACGGGCGGGCCGGAGAGCCCATGAAGCGCTACTACCTCGCACTGGACGCGGCCATCGCCACGGCGCCGCTGCACCTGCACGAGGACCGGGCGCTGGCGGAGCTCTACGCGCCGGCGCTGATGGATGAGCTCCGGGGCCACCTGCGGGCCGCCGAGGAGCGTGTCGAGGATGACCGCTGCCGCGCGCACGTTGAGGCCGACCGGCTGATCCACGAGCACCTGGAGGCCTACGTGCGCATGTGGCAGGCCTGGCTCGATGGCGACTTCGCCGGCGCCGCTCAGCACGCGGAGCGGATGTTGAGCCTCCGGCGGCAGCTCCACGCCATCGACCCCTTCTACATCTGGCCCGATGAGGAGGGCTACCGGAGCGGCGTTTGGTACTGGACCGTGACCGACCGCCGCGACCTCTTCCGCTCTCTGGCCCACCGGACGTCCGGGCGGACGGGCGAGCTGGTGGCGATGTGCCCCACGCGGGTCAGGTTCCGCACCGACCCGCACGACGAGGGCAGATTCGCCGGCTGGCAGCGCCCTGGCTGGGATGACGGGGACTGGGAGCGCATCGACACCCGCAGGCCGTTCTATCTGCAGGGCCATATCGACCGTGAGGGGCATCCCTACGTCGGGAACATGTGGTATCGCCTCCGGGTGGAGGTGCCAGCGTCGGCGGCGGGCAGCACGGTGAGGCTATGTGTGCCCATGGTGAGCGCGGAGGCCTGGTGCTGGGTCAACGGGGAGTTCGTGGGGCATCGGCCGTATCAGGAGCCCTACATCCGCCCGGCCGATATGCAGTGTGACGTCACAGCCGCCCTGACCCCCGGCCGGACCAATCTCATCGCGCTCCGCGTCAACACCGGGCTCTCGGAGGCCGGGGCAGCCGAGGGCCTCTACTCGCGGCCCTTCCTCTATGCGCCGACGGACCAGGCCCCACAGTGACGGAGGAGGCCTCACACGCCCCCTCATCGTGCTCGTCAACGGGAGGAAGGCGCCGGGAGCGTGAGGGATAGGAAGGTAGAGGCGTGAACAGCCGCGCCGGATGGAGGCCGGCGCGGCCGCCATGTGGAGAGCTCAGGTCCTCAGGGCACCGCACCCCACCACTTGTCGCGGTCCAGGCGCCTCGTCTGCCACTTGGCGTGGCCGTCGCAGTAGCCGACGTTGGCGCCGTCATTGTGCCGGTAGGCAGGGTAGGTGTCGGAGATCCACGGCCCGTACATGTAGTTCCCGTTGTGGTCGCAGATCAGGCCGAAGTTCGCCGGGTCCATCTGCCACAGGTCGTCGTAGCCCGATATCGCCGGCACCCCCGGCCTCCCGGACCACCCGTTCACCTTGCAGCAGAACCGGGCGTTCATGCCGTAGTCCTGGCCGGGATGAGTCCAGGAGCCCGTGTTCGGGTCCTCGCCGGACGTGAAGTTGTGGGGCGAGACCGATGGGCACAGGAAGACCTGGGCGTTCTTGACGTAGGGCATGATGCGGCTGGGCCAGCGGATGCTGGGATTCCAGTAGCTATAGTTGCTTCCGCACCAGGTGAATATGCCGTCGTAGTCCTGGGAGTACATCACGTGCCCCATAGTTATCTGCTTCACGTTGCTCAGGCAGCTCGTCTGCTTCGCCTTCTCTCGGGCCCTGGCGAAGACCGGGAAGAGGATCGCCGCCAGGATGGCGATAATGGCGATTACCACCAGCAGTTCGATGAGCGTGAAGCCACGTCGCATCTGGACCGCCTCCTTCTCGCCGTCTGTAGGGTCACTTTCTAGACGAGGCCTCGAGAGATTCCTCAGCCGTCACACCGACAATCAGCATCTTGCACCCCTCCTGCCTCGTTGTCAAGAACATCGCGCATCTGACGACGGGACTGGCGCCTCCCGCCAGGGCAGCACACGTGGGCGCCAGCGGCGAGCGAATGCGGATGCGCCCGCGGCCGCTGCATCTGTTAGGCCGCTGCCCGTCCCGTTCATTCCTCCGCGGGCAGCAACGAGCGCTCCTCGAAGCGGTTCGTTTCCGGATCGTACTGGTAGTATGCCAGCCCCGTGTCCCTGGCGATGCGCGTGGTCTCTATGGTGGCCTCGTGATGCACCTGTGGCGCCGCGTCGAACACGAAGTCGCCGTCCAGGCGGCCCACGATCAGGATGGGGACCGGGCGCTGCTCGTACTCGAAGCCCTCCTCCTGCTCGGGCTGGGGCGGCGCGTGCTCCTGCACACCGGTGGGGCCCTCCGGCACAGGCACGTACTGCCATCTCCGCTCGCCCTCGGGGCGGCGGAACCACGCCGAGACCGCAGCGTAGTGGTTGTTGCGCAGGCGCAGGCGGCGGGCGCCCTGGACCACGATGCAGGCGTTGTCGGAGAAGTCGTTGCGCCGCCATGCGTGGCCGTAGTATCCCCAGAAGAGGTTCGTGTCGATGGTGGTCTGCCAGGGCGTCCTGACGCCGATGTGGTTGCCGTTGGCCTCGAAGTAACTCCCGGCGATGACCGTCTGCGCGCTGTCGAGCAGCAGAATGCCGTAGCCCTTGTTGGCCTCGAAGATGGAGCCTGAGATGTGCTGGCCGTTGGAGGCCCACTGGTTGCGGTCCGGCCCGATTATCAGCCCGTGGTGGTGATTGCGCCGGAAGGTGCAGTTGGTGATGCCGATGTTGTTCCCGTGGTTCTGGATGATCATCCCCACGTCATTGCCGCGGAAGAGGCATTCCGAGAAGAAGACCTGCCATGAGTGGTTGATGTGGACGCCGACCTTCTGGCCCAGGAACCTGACGCTGCGGAAGGTGGTGTTCTTGGGAACCCGCTCGGACCAGGGCACCGATACACCCACGCCGCCGTCGCGCTGTTCGCGGTCGAAGGTGAGGCCCTCGATGGTGAAGCTGGCGCCCTCCCTGCCGCCTGGGCCTTGCACCACCATGATCGGCGGCCCGTGCTCGGCCTCCTCCGGCTCCACGTCGCTCCACTCGTGCGCGTCGAGAGCCGCCGTCCCCAGCAGCGTCGCGCCGTAGCCGACCATGTGCAGACCCCACTGGCCGGGGCCGGTGCCCAGACGAATGGGGCTGCCGACGCGATAGACGCCCGGCGACAGCACGATGGTCCCGCCCGGCGCCTCCTCAGACGAGAAGGAGTCAATCGCCGCCTGGATCGCCGTGGACCAATCGCCCTCCTCGACCAGCTCGGCGTAGTCGTGGACGTTTACGACCGCCTGCGGCAGCGACGTTCCGTCATCCGCCATGCACCGTGCCGACGGCAGCAGAAGTGTGCTCAGGATTACGCCCATCATGCTGTCATCGCTCTCCCCTGTGCGCGGTCTCACGTCGCCGTGGGGTATTCGTCACCTGAGGCGCTCAGGCCTTCTCAGTCGCCCGCCGCGTGAGAGCACTACTCAGGTCAGCCTGCGTGCGCGGGAGGACGAGAGCCTTAGCCCGCCGAACTACCTCCCGTGACGCAGCAGGCAGCGACTCGAGGAGCCCGGCATGACACGCGCGCAGAAGATGTTCACCGAGGCCCTCATCGTGATCGGACTGCTGGCCGCGGTCTGGGTCGCGGTGGGACGGGTGATGGTGGAGCAGACCAATCGGTCGGTGGGCATGGCTGTGGACTGGCAGGAGGTGGTGCAGCTCGCCGGCTGTCAGGGCGTAGCTCCCCGAGACGTCCTGGTGGCGCTGGAGTCCGCCGGCGCCACGCACCTGGCGGTGGCCGAGGAGCCGCTTGAGGACATCATCAGCCGCGGCGAGGTCGCCCTCTTCCGGCGCGGAGGTGCGGTGGAGGTCTACAGCGACGACGATGCGACCCTGCAGCGTGTGGCCCAGGCCCTGAAGACCCGCTTCCCCGGGACGTATCAGAAGACCACGATGCCCGAGGGCGAGACCTGGCTGAGCGTGCCCCCGGCGGCGGTCTCGGTGCCTGACGCCGGTGTGGGCTATCCCCGCGCGGCGCTGGCGGCGGCGAATGCACTGGGGCTGAAGCTCGTTCTCCGACCCAGGTGGCAGGGCGTCCGCACGGCCGCGGCGATCAGCCACGTCATGCAGGCGGCAGGCGATGCCGGCGCGGAGATCGTGGTCTTCGACGGCGAGCAGGTGGTGGGCTTCCCTGAGCACGTGGACGTCACGGCGCACCAGATGCGGCGGTTGGGCCTGACCTTCGGGCTGATCGAGTTGACGCCCCAGCTCGGCGCGCAGGGGCTGGCCACGCGCCTCCGCCACCAGGTCGTGCGCGTGCACAGCATTACGGAGCCGGAGATGCGGACCATCGGCGTGAGGCGGGCGGTGGAGCGTTTCGTGCGCGCTGCTCGCGAGAGGGGCGTCCGGCTGCTGTATCTGCGCATGCTGCCGGCATCCGACGCGGGTCTGCTGGAGGGCAATGCCGATTACCTGCACGCGGTGCAGACGGGGCTGCGTGAGACCGGGCTCACGAGCGGCATCCCGCGACCCTACGCGCCCCTCTCGACCGCGCCGTGGCGCCTGGCCCTCGTGCAGCTTGGGGTCGTTGGGGCCGGGCTGTGGCTGCTGCAGGCGCTCTTCGGCCTGCAAGGCAGGCACTTCTGGCCGCTGGCGCTCGTGCTGATCGCCGGCGGCGCGGCAGCCATGTTCGTGGCCCAGGACCTGGGGCGGACGGTGGCGGCCCTGGGCGCCGCCGTGGTCTTCCCCATCATCGCGGTGTGCTATGCCGGCCGGGCGGCCACTGCTCCGGAGGATGGCAGGCCGGGGCTGCTGCGAGCACTCCCGGAGCTGATCGGGGCCTTCCTGATCGTGTGCGCCGTGAGCGCCTTTGGCGGCCTGTTGGTTGTGGGTCTGCTGGGCGAGACGACCTTCATGATCAAGGTCGCCCAGTTCAGGGGAGTGAAGGTCGCGCAGCTTCTGCCCATCCTGGCCGTGGCGCTGGTTTGGCTGGCGCGCTCGACGCGGAGCTATGAGGAGGCCGTCTCGGATGCCACCCCGGAGATGGTGGATTACCGCTCGGGTGAGACCGTGGCGGAGTGGCCGGCGTTGTGGCGTGGCCTTCGCGAGGCATTCGCCAGCCTGGTGGCCTACTGGCACGTCGCGGCGGTCTTCGCGGCACTGGCGCTGCTCGCCATGCTGATGCTGCGCTCGGGGAACCAGCCCGAGGGAGCGGTCCTGCCCATGGAGCTGGAGCTGCGCTCGGTGCTCGATCGCCTCCTGGTCGTGCGGCCGCGCACCAAGGAGGTGTTCCTGGGCCACCCGGTGATGCTTCTGGGGCTGCTGCTGGCGCTGCGGGACACTCGCCGGGGGCTGTGGATCGCGCTCGCCGTGGGCACCATCGGGCAGATCTCGCTCGTGAACTCCTTCTGCCACATTCATACCCCGCTGCTGCTGACGGTGATGCGAGTGCTCAACGGCATGTGGTTGGGGGCTGTGGGAGGCCTGGTGCTCTGCGTGATCTGGGACGCACTGGGCGGTGCTCCGCCGCCGGAGGCCGGGTCGGCCCCGCCCGAGCAGCCCGACGATGAGCAATGAGGATCGTCCTGTCCGGGTACTACGGTTTCGGCAACGCCGGCGACGAGGCCGTGCTCAGTGCCGCGGCGGCCGAACTGACCCGGCGGCTGCCGGAGGCCGAGTTGGTGGCGCTGTCGGGCGACCCTCGCGCCACGGAGGACGCCCACGGCGTACACGCCGTCCGCCGCTGGCCGCCGGGGGCGCTGCGGCGCGCCATCGCCTCGGCGGACCTGATGCTCTCCGGTGGTGGGAGTCTCCTGCAGGACGTCACGAGCCTCCGCTCCCTGGCCTACTACCTGCTCACCATGGAGCTTGCCCGCCGCGCCCGCGTCCCCTACGCCATCCTCTCGCAGGGCCTGGGGCCGCTGCAGAGCTGGCTGGGCCGCCGGCTGGTGGGGCACTACCTGCGCGCCGCTGAGGCCGTCACCGTGCGCGATGACCAATCGGCGGACCTGGCCCGCAGCCTCGGCGTCCCGGAGGAGCTCATCACCGTCGGCGCAGACCCGGCCTTTCTCCTCGAGCCCGTCCGCGCAGCCGAGGCCGGGGCGATCCTGGGGAAGGCCGGGGTCGAGACGAGTCGGCCGCAGACCGGGATCGTGGTGCGCCAGTGGCACGGCGCCTCCCAGGCACTGCCGGCGCTGGCGGCGATCGGCCGCGCGGCCATCGAGAAGTGGGAAACGGGGATCGTGCTGCTCCCCTTCCAGGTGCCCGAGGACCTGGAGATCACGCATGAGTTGGCCTCACTGCTGCCGGAGAGCGCCATCGTGGCACGGCCGCTGCACCCGCGAGCGCTGATGGCCGTGATCGGGCAGCTTGAGATGCTGGTGGCGATGCGCCTGCACGCGCTGGTGTTCGCGGCGGCCCAGGCGGTGCCGGCGCTGGGAGTGGCTTACGACCCCAAGGTGGTGGCATTGTGCCGGGCGGCCGGACAGGCCTGGGCACCTCTGGAGGAGCGGCAGCGACTCGCGGAGTTGGCGGAAAAGACATGGCGGTCTCGCGAGAGTCGGGCGGGCGTGCGTCGGCGGCGTGCGGCAGAGCTGCGGAAGCGAGCCGCCCGCAGCTTCGACGTGATCGAGCGGCTCTGCCGGGAGCCGTCGTAGGGGCTGTGGACGACAACGGCGTGCGGCAACAGCAGGCGGCGTAGGAACGCCGCCTCTCGGTACGGCACGGCGCACGATGGCACGGATCGAACCTGCACGAGACCGTAGCGGTCGTGGGTGCCACCGACGGTCGTAGGCAGGATGCCTGCCCCACGGATGGAGGTTGCCTTGTCGCGGGCGCTTGCAGCCTGCGGTCGTTTGCCATCGGAGAGGCCGCAGGAGCGCCGACGTCGCGAGGCCGCTCCAAGTTGCGTATCACGAGGAGCTGTCTGCGATGTTCAAACTGGCGGCGATGATACTGATGGCGGGCGCGGCGGCTGCTTCGCTGGCCGCCGAGCCGTTCGAGCTGCAGGGCGACTGGTGGCGCGGGCCCGCCGAGCCCACGCGCCACAGCACGCTGGTGTGCAGC
>JBNGDZ010000095.1:0-12148 GCA_049975765.1 Armatimonadota bacterium | reverse complement strand
CCTGAACGCCTCCTATCAGGTGCGCCTGGGCGACGCGCTGGCGCGCCGGGGCGACGCCCAGGCGGCATCGGTGGCCTACGCCGAGGCGGCCGAGATCCTGGCGGACAAGGGGCACCACGGGGAGGCGCTCTCGCGGCTGCAGTCCGCGCTGGAGCAGGACCCGCACAACCGGCTGGCGCAGCGGGCGCTGCCCGCAGCGTATCGGGCCCTGGACATGGAGATGTGCGCCCGGGTGGCGGAGTACGAGTGGCAGCTCTCGGAGATCCGGCGCAGGCTCGTGGCCACGCACGCGGACCTGATGACCGAGGTGACCGAGCGGGCCTTCGCCATGGCGGGGGCGGCGCCGGAGGAGCTGCGCGGGCCGGCGCTGGCCGGAATCTGCCGCGAGCGCAGCTACGTGGACTCGGAGCTGGGCGTGCGGCTGGCCCTCCCGGCCTGCTGGTACTTCACGGGGCCTGCCGACCCCTCGGCCCTGCTGGCGCAGCACCGCTTCCAGCCGATGCTGGTGCATCTGCGTGCCGTGCGCGTGCCGCCCGGGGCCAGCCTGGAGGCGCTGGTTGACCTGTACTGGAGGGGGAGCTTCCAGGAGCAGCTCATCCGCACGCCGGTCTTCGGCGCGGCGCTGGGCCAGGATGTGCAGCGCACGGACACGGTCTCCTCCGACGGCAGCGTGTACTGCCAGACGGTCTTCGCCCTACGCGGGGAGGTGCTGTGGGTGCTGAGCATGGCCACCACGGAGGACCTCCGCGACGCAAGCGCCAGAGACTTCGCCGCCATCGCCGAGGGTCTGAGCTTCTTCTGAGGCGGCCCCCGGCGCCGGGCGCAGGCGGTTGCGCGCCGTGCCGCCGGTGTGGTATAATCCGCCCACTTTCCGAGAAGCCCACATGACCGGAGCTTAGGCGCGTTTGGCCCTTCCTGCTGCGCGATGGGCACGCGTAGCCACCAGTCCGAGGGAAGGAGGTGAGCTCGAGTGAGCGAGCCAACCCTGTACGAAGCGGCCTACATCCTCGACCCCTCGCTACCGGACGATGAGACCGAGGAGTTGATCGCCACGCTGGAGCAGGCCGTGGAGGCCGCCGGCGGCGAGGTCGTCGGTACCCGCGACTTCCGCACACGCCGGCTGGCCTACCGGATCGGCAGGTACACCCACGGCACCTACAAGCTGCTCTACTTCCACGGTGACGGCGACGTCGTTGAGGCCATCAGAGGGGAGATGGCCATCAGGCAGGGCGTCATCCGCTCCCGCGTCTTCGTTGCCAATCCTCGCGCGATCGTGGGCGGCGGCGAGGATGAGGAGGAGGCGGAGGCTGAAGCCGCCCAGGAGGCGGCGGCGCGGGCGGCGGAGGCGGCCGCCGAGGCGCAATGCGCTGAGGTCGATGAGACCGCTGAGGAATCGGAGACCGACGACGAGATGCCCGTTGCCGAGGACGACGAGAGCGCCGACGCTGAGCCGGACGAGGCCGAGGACGATGAGTGACGCGCCGCCGGCGGCCCGTGCGACCGGCGGCGATCAGATAGCCGTTCCAGAAGCAGCGGAGGGTCCCGGCCCTCCGCTGTACCTTAACCGGAGGCGGTGGCAGCGGGAGCGAGCGGGCCCGGCATGGGCGGGGGTGCGGTGACTGCGCCTTCGGGGTGTGCCGGCGCCGATGTCGGGCGGGGTCCGTGGTCGCTGGGAACGTTGCAGGGCACGGCGGACGAAGGCGCGAACTGGCACCTGCGAGTTGCGGCGACCGGCAGGTCCGGGCGCAGCGGGCTCGGGCGGCTCACGCCGGGGCGCCGACGCCGGCGGAAGCCATGTCGTGAGGGAGGCAGGAGCAAGTGATCAACACAGCAGTCTTGGTTGGCAGGCTCGGGAACGACCCGGAGCTGACCTACACCCAATCCGGGACGGCCATCGCCAAGTTCCGTCTGGCGGTCAACCGACCACCGCGGCGGGACTCCGACCAGGAGGAGACCGACTGGCTGGACATCGTCACCTTTGGGCGAACCGCCGAGAACTGCGCCCAGTACCTGGACAAGGGTGCGCTGGTGGGCGTTGAGGGACGCGTCCAGTCGAGGACCTGGGAGCGACAGGACGGCAGCCGGGCCTACTCGGTCGAGATCAACGCCTATCGCGTGCAGTTCCTGGAGAGCCGCCAGGTGGCCGAGGAGCGCCGACAGCAGATGGGTGCCGGCGCCCCCGCAGGCCAGCAGCGACCACCACAGAGCGAAGCGCAGGCCGAGCAGGGCCCGCCCCAGCAGGGCCAGCAGCAGCCGTCGGAGCCTCAGGGGGGCCCGAGCGTGGACTGGGCGATGGACGAGGACGAGGACCCCTTCGGCGATCAGTAGCCCTCAGGATCGGAGGCGTGGATCCAGATGGCCGACGACAGCACCGTGGTGGCGGGAGTCGACCTGGGCGGAACCACCTTCAGCGTGGGGCTCGTAACCCCCGAGGGCGACCTCCTCGCGGACCAGTCCTACGACACACCGCGCTCGGAGGACGAACCCCTGGCGCTGGCGGCGGTGGCCTCGGCGGTCGGCGGCCTCATGGAGCGGGCAACCGTCACGCCCGATCAGGTGGTTGGCGTGGGCGTGGGGATCCCCGGCCCCGTAGACCCGGAAGCGGGGCTCATCAAGCAGGCCCCGAACCTACATGAGCTCGATGGCACCAACGCGGTGAGGGCCATCGCCGGGGAGCTGTCCTTCGAGGCCCCGGTCTATATCGGCAACGACGCCTTCTGCGCCACGCTCGCGGAGCTGCGGTGGGGGGCGGGCCGGGACGCGGATAACATCGTCATGTTCACGCTGGGCACCGGCGTGGGCGGGGGCATCGCGCTGGACAACCGGGTGCGGCGCGGCCCCCGGCAGATCATGGGCGAGGTGGGCCATATCATCGTCGAGCCCGGCGGGCGGCGCTGCGGCTGCGGCAACCACGGGTGCCTGGAGGCCATGGTGGGCCGCGATGGCATGGTGGATCAGGCCGTGCGGCTGCTGGAGCAGGGCCTTCCCAGCGTGCTGGACGAGCGGGGCGGCGCCAGGCACGAGCGGCTCACCCCGAAGATGATCGCCGAGGCCGCAGATGAGGGCGATGAGGTCGCGCTGCAGGTGATGAACACCAGCGGCCACTATCTGGGCATCGCGCTGTGCAACTGCATCGTCACCACCGACCCGGACCTGATCGTGCTCGGTGGCGGCATCGCGGCGGCGGGGGAGGTGCTGTTCGAGCCCATCCGCCGCACGGTCCGCCATCGGAGCATGATCAGCGGCTTTGATGTGAGCAACATCGTCCCGGCGCAGCTTGGGAACGAGGCGGGGATGTTCGGCGCCGCGGCCCTGGTGCTGGATGCCCTGGACTGGAGCGCGTAGAGACTCCGGATCAGGTGGGTCTTGGGGGTCTTTGGCGCTGATGAGCGGTTGCGTGCGTAAGCCGGATTGACCGACGTCACCCACGGCTGCTGACCGGGGAGCCGCGCCGGCGCACCTTTTGGGCCGCAGAATCGTCATTACGAATGCGCGAGGCGAGAACGTCCGGCGGGAACTGCCGGGCGGCACAGTTCGCTGCCACCAGAAAGAGCGACCACCATCCAGCCCGAGCCGGAACAGCTCGGGCATGAGGCATATGTGGGCCCCTCTTCGGGGCCGAGATGCAGGCAAACCATGACCAGAGAGATATCAGCCGGACTGCACGAGAGGCTTGAGGCATCCGAGGAGTTCGCGACGCTGGCCGAGCACGTCGATGCCGGGATGCCGGTGGCGGCGAGCGGTGTCAGCGGCGCGGGCTCGGCGCTGCTTGTCGCCGGGCTCTCGGCCGGCGGCGGCACCACGCTGGTGGTGACCTACAACGACGAGCGCGCCCGGCGCATGGCCGATGACCTCCGCGAGCTGCTCGGCGACGACGCCCAGAGCCCTGCCGAGGCGGAGGTGCTGGTCTATCCCTCCATCGCCTCCGCGCTCTACGACGGAGTGACGCCCGACCGCGGTGAGGTGGCGGACCGGCTGACCGTGCTGGAGCGGCTCAGCGCCGGCCACGAGATTATCGTGGTGACCTCCGTCCAGGCGCTGATGCTGCAGACCATCCCCCGAGAGGCCATGGAGGAGGCCCGCCGCGAGGTGCGGGTGGGGGAGAACATCGACCGCGACGACCTGGCCCGGGCGCTCATGGACCTTGGCTACGAGCGCGTTGACCTGGTGGACGACGTGGGCCAGTTCTCGGTGCGGGGCGGAATCATCGACGTCTCCCCGCCCACCATGCCGGCCCCGGTGCGCATCGAGCTGTTCGGCGATGAGGTGGAGTCCATCCGCCTCTTCAGCGCCGAGACCCAGGTCTCGCTGCGGGAGATCCAGCGCGCCGGCATCGGGCCGGCGGGCGAGATTCTGCTGACCGAGGACGCCGTGGCGCGGGCGCTGCCGCTGGTCAAGCGGGCCTTCCGACGGGAGCTGGACCGCCTGGGGAAGGCCGGGAAGAGGCGGGAGGTCGAGCGCCTCCGCGAGCGCCGCGATGAGGACCTGAGGCTGCTGGAGGAGCTGCGGCCCGCGGACTCGCTGGTGCACTACCTGCCCTACGTCTACGCGGAGCGAGCCACGCTGGGCGACTATCTGCCCGATAGCTGCCTGGTGATCGTGGATGAGCCGGTGCGCATCGCCTCCCGCGGCGAGGGCTTCTACTCGGACGTGCAGGACAGCTACCGCTCCGGGGTGAAGCTGGGCCGGCACCTCCGGCTTCCAGAGACGGCCTGCATTCCCTTCGAGCAGCTCGCCGCCCGGCACCTGTCGGTGCCCCCGCAGCTTGAGGGCAGGCGGCGCGTGGTCTACTTGGGCATGCTGCGGCGCGACGTGCCGTGGGAGGCGGAGGCTGAGGAGCTGCCGTTCTCCACCCCGCCGGTGGACAGCTTCGGGGGCAAGTTCGACCTGCTGGTGGAGGGCATCCAGCAGTGGCAGCGCGAGGGACAGCACCTGCTGATCTGCTCGGGAGAGCCCGAGAGGGCCGCCGACGCCCTCAAGGGCCGTGGCGTGGATGACGTCGCGGTCGGAAACGGGCAGGCGGAGCTGGAGCCGGGCGCGGTCAAGGTCGCGCCGCTGGAGCTCTCGGGTGGCTTCAAGCTGCCCTCAGCAGAGCTGGTGGTGATGACCGGCGCGGAGATCTACGGGTGGCGGAAGCTCCGCCAGCCCAGGGAGAGCCGGTATCGCCGGGGCTTCTCGCTGACGTCCCTGCAGGAGCTGGATGAGGGCGACCTGGTGGTGCATATCAACCACGGGATCGGCCGCTATACCGGGCTGTCGAAGCAGACCATCGGGGAGATGGAGCGCGACTACCTGGTCATCGAGTACTCCGGCGGCGACCGGATCTACGTGCCGGTGACCCAGCTCGATCGGGTGCAGCGCTACGTCGGTCCCGACGGCGGCCAGGCCCCCATCGACACCCTGACCGGGAAGCGCTGGGAGACGGCCAAGAAGAAGGCGCGGGCCTCCACGCGCCTGCTGGCGCGAGAGCTGATGAAGCTGTACCGGGAGCGGGAGCGGGCCCAGGGCTACGCCTTCGAGGAGGACTCCTCCTGGCTGAAGGAGCTGGAGGCCTCCTTCCGCTACGAGGAGACGCCGGGCCAGTGGCAGGCGATCAAGGACGTCAAGCGCGACATGCAGCAGCCCCGGCCTGCCGACCGTCTCGTCTGCGGGGACGTGGGCTTCGGCAAGACGGAGGTGGCCATCCGCGCGGCCTTCAAGGCCGTGCTGGACGGCAAGCAGGTGGCGGTGCTGTGCCCCACCACGGTACTGGCCCACCAGCATCTCAACAGCTTCCGGGAGCGCCTCGGGCGCTATCCCCTGGAGATCCGCATGCTCAGCCGCTTCCGGAGCAGCGCCGAGCAGCGCAAGATCATCGAGGCGCTGAAGGCGGGGGCGGCGGACATCGTCATCGGCACCCACCGGCTGCTCAGCTCGGACGTGGGCTTCAAGGACCTGGGGCTGCTGATAGTGGATGAGGAGCAGCGCTTCGGGGTGGAGCAGAAGGAGCGGCTGAAGAAGCTGCGAACCACCGTGGACGTGGTGACCCTGACGGCCACGCCCATCCCGCGCACGCTGAACATGGCGCTGTCGGGGATTCGGGACATCTCGGTGATCAACGACCCGCCTCCGGGGCGGCTGCCGATACGCACCTTCGTGCGGGAGCGCGACGAGGACCTGATCCGGGAGGCGATCCTGCGGGAGGCCGAGCGCGACGGACAGGTCTACTTCGTGCACAACCGCGTGCAGTCCATCTCCCATGTGGCCGCCAGCGTGCAGCGGCTGGTGCCGGAGGTGGCCGTGGCCGTGGCGCACGGGCAGATGGACGAGGACGAGCTCGAGCAGGTGATGATGGCCTTCTACCGCGAGGAGTTCGACGTGCTGGTGTGCACCACCATCATCGAGAACGGCCTTGACGTGCCCAACGCCAACACCATCATCGTCGATGACGCCGACAGGCTGGGCCTCGCGCAGCTCTACCAGCTCCGCGGGCGGGTCGGCCGCTCGAACCGGCAGGCCTACGCCTATCTGCTCTACACCTACCCCGAGCGCATGACGGAGGAGGCCGAGGAGCGGCTGAAGGCCATCGAGGAGTTCAGTGAGCTGGGCAGCGGCTTCAAGGTCGCGCTGCGGGACCTGGAGATCCGGGGCGCGGGCGACATCCTGGGCGCGGAGCAGAGCGGGCACGTCTCGGCGGTGGGCCTGGACCTCTACGCCCAGATGCTCGCGGACTCAGTGAGGGCCCTCAAGGGCGAGATGGTGAGCGACGAGGAGGAGAGCCACCCGTCGCTGGACCTGCCGCTGGAGGCGGTGATTCCGGCCGACTACGTGCCCGGGGAGCGGCAGCGCATATCTCTGTACCGGCGGCTGTCGTCGCTGTGGGAGGTCGAGGGGATCGAGGCCCTCGCCGAGGAGATCGTGGACCGCTACGGGCCCATGCCCCGGCCGGTCGAGAATCTGATCGAGATCGCGCGGCTGCGCGTGGCCTGCCGGGAGGTGGGGATCGTGGACGCCCGGGCCAGGACCGGCCGGATCCGCCTCCGCCTGAGCAAGCAGGTGGCGCTGAGCCGTCGCGAGCGGATGATTCTCACGGAGCTGTACCGGGAGACCGTCAAGGGCAAGCGCCGCAGCGAGACGCCTGCCCTGCGCAGGCCCACCTTCGAGGCCACCACCATCACCTTCGCCTACAGCGCGAAGCGACCGCAGGAGGTGCTGGCGGGGCTGCGGGAGGTAGTCGCTCGGCTGCGAGACCGCAAGCAGCAGGCACGGGAGCGAGGACGCAGGGCCGTAGGTGAGACTGTATGAGCGACGATGACGACAGGCGGGAGCAACAGGCTGAGCTGGAGGTCGGCGTCAGCTTCAGGCATAATCCCAAGGTCTACTCATTCGCATCGTCCGGCCATCGGCTGAGCATCGGCGACAAGGTGCTCGTGCGCACCGAAAAGGGCGTGGACATCGGCGAGGTGCGCGAAATCAAGGGGCGGATCCCCCCTGAGGGCACCGAGGAGTTCATGCCTGTGGTGCGCAAGGCCACGCCGGACGACTTGGAGCACGTCGCCGAGCAGGAGCGGCGGGAGGAGCAGGCGCTGAAGATCTGCGCCGAGAAGATCGAGGAGCACGGCCTGCCCATGAAGCTCATCGACGCCTCGCTGAGCTTCGACAACACCCGGCTGGTGTTCTTCTTCAGCGCTGACGGGCGCGTGGACTTTAGGGAGCTGGTGCGCGATCTGGCGAAGACCTTCCGGATGCGGATCGAGCTGCGCCAGATCGGCGTGCGGGACGAGGCCAAGCTGCTCGGCGGGCTGGGGCCGTGCGGCCGACGGCTGTGCTGCAAGACCTTCATGCGCGACTTCGAGCCGGTGGGCATCCGGGTGGCCAAAGACCAGGGCCTGGCCCTCAACCCCAACAAGATCAGCGGCCTATGCGATCGGCTGATGTGCTGCCTGCTGTTCGAGCGTGACACCTACCTTGAGCTGACGGAGAAGCTGCCTGAGAAGGGCGACCGGGTGAGGACCGCGCAGGGCGCGGGCACCGTCAGGGACGTGGCGGTGCTGAAAGAGCAGTTGACGGTGGAGCTGGAGGGCGGCAGCGAGGTGACGGTGCCGGCCAGTGAGGTGGAGCCCTTGAGGGGGGAGTCCGGCGGCGACGGTGGCGATGGCGGCGCCGGCGGGCGATCCGGCGAAAAGGGCCGGCAGTCGGGCGAGGAGAAGAGTGGCCGAGGAGACGGCGGCGACGGCGGGGCCGGCGGCGATGGGGGAAACCACGCGGCAAAGAGGGGGCGGTCGTCCGGCCGGGGCGACAGGGGCCGGTCGCGGTCCGATAGGGCCGGTGGAGGCCACAGCGGAGGCAGGGACTGAAATGCCCATATACGAGTATCAGTGCGGATCGTGCGGCACGAAGTTCGAGCTGCTGGTGAGCCGGAAGCGCAAAAGCGCCAGCCCTCCCTGCGAGGAGTGCGGCAGCGAGGAGACTGAGCGCGTGATGTCGGGGTTCTTTGGCCGGGGCGCCTCGGACGGCGGGGAGACCTCAGCGGTGGGCTCGGCGTGCACGAGCTGCACCGCCTCGAGCTGTGCCGGATGCAGGCTGTAGCGCGTATCCCAGGTGAAGAGAGGAAGCCATGGCACCCGAACGCCAGCGGGAGAAGGTCTATTACGTCACCACTCCCATCTACTACGTGAACGACAGTCCGCACATCGGCCACACCTACACCACCACGGCGGCGGACGCCGTGGCGCGCTACCAGCGGCTGCGGGGTGAGGAGGTGGTCTTCGCGACCGGCACCGACGAGCACGCCCAGAAGGTGGTGCGGGCCGCCCAGGACGCCGGCATGGCCCCCACGGCCTTCGCGGACCGCGTCGTGACCGCCTACATCGACGCCTGGGACCGCATGAAGATCTCCTACGACCGCTTCATCCGGACCAGCGAGCCCGTCCACGCCAGGGTCGTCAGCCACGTCTTCGCGCGGCTTCTCGAGTCCGGCGACATATACAAGGACCGCTACGAGGGCTGGTACTGCGTTCCGTGTGAGACCTACCTCCGCGAGGAGGAGTTGACTGCGGATCGCTGCTGTCCCGACTGTGGCCGGGAGGTGGAGCGGCTGGCTGAGGAGGCCTACTTCTTCCGGGCGTCGGCCTACAGCAACGATCTGCTGCGGGAGATCGAGGCGAATCCCGAGCGCATCCAGCCCGCCAGCCGCCGGAACGAGGTGTTGTCGTTCATCCGCGGCGGGCTGCAGGACACCTGCGTGAGCCGCAGCAACCAGGGCTGGGGGGTGCCGGTCCCCGGGGACGACGAGCAGGTCGTCTATGTGTGGTTCGACGCGCTTATCAACTACCTGACGGTGGCCGGCTACGCCGTGGACGAGCAGAGGTTCGGCCACGTCTGGCCCCCGAACCTGCAGCTGATGGGCAAGGACATCATCACCCGCTTCCACGGCAGCATGTGGCTGGCCATGCTCATGGCGCTGGAGGTGGAGCTGCCTGAGGTGCTGTTCGCGCACGGCTGGTGGGTCTCCGCCGAGGGCGACAAGATCAGCAAGTCCCGGGGCAATGTCATCGATCCGTGGGCGGAGGCGGAGCTGCTGGTCGAGGAGTCCGGCTGCACCACCGACGTGGCAGTTGACGCCGTCCGCTACTACATGTTCCGCGAGGTGACCTTCGGGCTGGACGGTACGTTCTCATCCGAGGGGTTGCTGTCGCGCTTCAACGCCGACCTGGCCAACGACCTGGGGAATCTGCTCAACCGCACGCTGCCGCTGGTGGAGCGCTACCTCGACGGGAGGCTGGAGCAGCCCGGACCCGGCGCCGGCGAGCTGGCCGACCGCGTGGCCACGGCCGCAGCGCGGGCGGAGGAGGGCTACCGGACGCTGGACCTGCGGGGCATGCTGGAGGCCGTATGGGAGTTGCTGCGCGCCGCCAATCAGTTCGTGGATCAGCGCGCCCCCTGGGACCTGCACCGGCAGGGCAAGAAGGTGGAGCTGGCGGCGGTGCTGTATGATGTCATCGACACCATTCGCATCGCGGCGCTGATGATCGCGCCGGTGATGCCGACAGTGGCTGAGGAGATCTGGCGGCAGATCGGGCTGGAGGAGGCAGCGGTGGAGATGAGCTGGGCCGACACCGAAGCGGGGAAGATGCCCGCCGGCGTCCAGGTGCACCGTGGCCGGCCGATCTTCCCCCGCATCGACCTGGAGCGGGTCCGGGAGCGCGCCGCCGGCGAATCGGATGAGACCGAGGAGCCGGCCGAGGAGCAGAAGGGCGAGGACATGATCAGCTTCGAAGACTTCCAGAGGATGGACCTGCGCATCGCCAAGGTGCTCGACGCCGATCCGGTCGAGGGCACCGACACGCTGCTGAAGCTTGTGCTCGACGCCGGGGAGGAGCAGCCGCGGCAGGTGGTGGCGGGGCTCGCCGAGCACTTCTCACCTCGCGAGCTTATCGGCGAGCATCTGGTGCTGGTCGCCAATCTGGAGCCGGCGACCATCCGCGGGGTTCAGTCCCAGGGGATGATCCTGGCGGCGGGTGAGGACGAGCCGTTGGCCATGATCGTGCCCGATCGCGAGGTCCGGCCAGGCGAGAAGGTGCGCTAGGCCGCAGGAATCCAGGAGCAACGGGGGCCGTTCGTGCGTAAGAGCAGGCGCAGGATGACGCTGAAGGTGGTCGGGATCGCGGTGGCCATGGGCGCCATAGCGGTGCTGGTGGCGCTGCGCGGGACCGAGAGCGTGGCGGTGCATCTGTTCTATCTGCCGATCATCTCCGCCGGGTTCGTCTTCGGCGATGTGGGGGCGGTGGCTGCGGCGGTGGTGGCCGCGGTGCTGTGCGGGCCGTGGATGGCGGCGGACTGGGTGACTGAGGGAGGGTCCACGCGGGCGCTGCCGCAGAACTGGTGGGACATGGTCCTGCGCGCCGCCATCTTCTACGTCATGGGCGTGTTCGCCTCGCGCGTGTCGCGGACCATCGAGAGGCGCGCCAACGAGATGCAGACCCTCTACGAGGTGGCGCGCACGGTATCGTCATCACTGCGCCTGCGGGAGGTGCTCGACGCCATCGCCCACCAGGCGGTCTCGGCCATGGACGCTCGGGCCTGCTCCATCCGCCTGCTGGACGCCGAGGAGGGGGAGCTGCAGCGCACGGCGTCGGCGGGGCTGAGCGAGAAGTACTGGTCCAAGGGGCCGGTGACGGTGGAGCAGAGCGGGATCGACCGGCGGGTGCTGGAGGGCGAGACCGTCGCCATCCTCGACGCCCAGACCGACCCGCGCTGGCAGTATCCCGAGGCGGCCCGGGAGGAGGGGCTGACCTCAGTGCTGAGCCTGCCGCTGCGCGCCCGCGACAGCATCCTCGGCGTTATGCGCATCTACGCCCACCGCAAGCGCGACTTCAGCGACCAGGAGGTGGAGTTGCTTAACGCCTTCGCACACGGGGCCGCGGTGGCCATCGAGAACGCGGAGCTGTACGAGGAGAGCCGCCGGGGCTACTTCGAGACGGTGCGGGCGCTGACCATCGCCATCGAGGCCCGCGACTCGGCGACCTACTCCCACTCCGAGCGGGTCACCGAGCTGGCCGACGAGCTGGCCCAGGAGCTGGGGATGTCGGAGGAGGACCGGGAGGTGCTGCGCTTCGGCTGCATCCTCCACGACATTGGCAAGATCGGCATAGAGGAGCGGATGCTTGACGCCCGCGACACCGATGATGCGGAGCACATCTTCTACCGAATGCATCCCCTCATCGGCCGCTCCATCCTCAACCCCGTCAGCTTCGCGGAGAGGTTCATGCCCATCGTGTGTCACCATCACGAGCGGTGGGATGGTCGGGGCTTTCCCGAGGGCCTCGAGGGCGAGGAGATCCCGTACATGGCGCGGCTGGTGGCGGTGGTCGACGCCTACGAGCGCGCGGTGAACCCCACCGAGTCTCCGATGCCTATAAGCCCTAGGGAGGCGCTGCGCAGCATCGTGCGGGGCTCCGGCACGGCCTACGATCCGGAGATCGTCACGGCCTTCGCGCGGATGATGCACCGCAAGATCGAGCAGGGCGAGGAGACCGGAAAGGCGCCGGCGGACATGGTCGGGGCTGAGGACTGGGACATCGACTCGTTCATCGAGGAGGCCATCAACGATGTCTCGTCGCTGGACGGTGATCTCGGCGGGGCGGGCTCTGAGGAAGCGGGGGAGGAG
>JBNGDZ010000094.1:8885-12152 GCA_049975765.1 Armatimonadota bacterium | reverse complement strand
CCGTTCGTCGTTGGGCCGGGCGACGCCCTCGCCAAGGGCAGGGCGGGCTCGGCAGCCCGCCCCTCCGTACGGCATTCGTGGCCGCCGCATGGGCGGCCCCCGCCCGAGTGGGCGCCGCACGGACCGTCGGCGTCCGTTGTTGCCCGAGGGGGCGTTGGCGTCGCGCCTACGCAGCCCGGCATCTGTCGTTGCCGTACGGAGCGGCGGCGTTCCCACGCCGCCGGCTGTTGCCGTTCGTCGTTGGGCCGGGCGACGCCCTCGCCAAGGGCAGGGCGGGCTCGGCAGACCGCCCCTTCGTACGGCATTCGTGGCCGGCGTGCGCGGGCGTGGAGCCTTCTTGATCTCTTCGGATACCTACCACGAAGCACAGCCTTTGGAGGTCTACCAATGTCGATCCAGGATCAGGTCCTCGAGGCCGCACGGAAAGCTCGCATCGCGAGCCGCTCGCTGGGCAGCATCAGCGGCGAGAGCAGAGCCGATGCGCTCCGCGCCATGGCCGCCGCCGTTCGCGACAATGCCGAGGCCATCACGCGCGAGAACGAGAAGGACATGGAGGCCGGACAGAGCAGCGGCCTCTCCCGGGCCATGCTCGACCGCCTGCTGCTCACCGACGAGCGCATCGAGGACATCGCGGCGGCGCTCGAGGAGATCGCGGAGCTGCCCGATCCGGTGGGTCATGTGCTCAAGGAGTGGACCATCGACAACGGCCTGCACATTCAGCGGGTGTCGGTTCCCATCGGCGTCATCGGGATCATCTACGAGTCCCGCCCGAACGTCACCGCCGACGCCGCCGGCCTGTGCATCAAGTCAGGCAACGCCTGTGTGCTGCGCGGCGGCTCGGAGGCCATCAACTCCAATCTGGCGCTGGCCGGCGTTCTCTCCGCCGCCGCCACGGAGGCGGGCCTGCCGGAGGGCTGCATCTCCATGATCCCGATCACCGACCGGGACGCCGTCGGTATGATGTGCCGCATGCCCGAGTATATCGACCTCATCGTCCCCCGGGGCGGCGAGGGCCTCATTCGCGCCGTCACCGAGAACGCGCAGGTCCCGGTCCTCAAGCACTTCCGTGGCATGACGCAGATCTACGTTGACGAACACGCCGACCCAGATCTGGCCGTGAAGCTCGTCCACAATGCCAAGGTCCAGCGGCCCGGCGTGTGCAACGCCGTCGAGAATCTGTTCGTGCACCGGGGCGCCGGCGATGTGCTGGCGGGCATCGTGGCGGACCTGCAGGAGGCGGGGGTGGAGATCCGCGGCTGCCCGCGCACCCTGCAGATGGTGGAGGGGATCAAGCCCGCCACCGACGAGGACTTCGACACCGAGTACCTGGACCTGATCCTGTCCGTCATGATCGTGGACTCGCTTGACGAGGCCCTGGAGGAGATCGCAGAGCACACCTCGGGGCTGACCGAGGCCGTGATCACAGAGGACGAGGAGGTCGCCGAGCGCTTCCTCAGAGAGGTGGACTCCGCGGCCGTCTACCACAACGCCTCGACGCGCCTCACCGACGGCGGGGTTTTCGGCCTGGGCGCCGAGATCGGCGTCTCGACCGACAAGCTCCACGCCCGCGGTCCCGTGGGGGCCGCGGAGCTGACGATCTACAAGTATGTCTGCCGCGGCGATGGACAGGTGCGCAGCTGAGGGATGCCCGTGAGCGCCGAGACCGATCGCAGCAGGCCCCGCCGCGTGGTGGCGAAGGTCGGCACGCGGCTGGTGATCGACTCCCAGGGAGAGCCACGCCGGGACTTCCTCCAGCGCATGGCGCGGGAGGTGCGAGCACTTATCGACGAGGGCGTAGAGGTCGTGCTGGTCACCTCCGGCGCCGTCGGCATAGGGCGCCGCATGATCTTCGAGGCTGGCAGGCACCTGCGGCCGAATGAGCGCCCGTCCGCGGCGGCGGTGGGTCAGCCCACCCTGATGCGCTACTGGGCGGAGGCTCTGGGGGAGGTGGACCTCGTCCCCGCCCAGGTGCTACTCACCCAGGACGACATCATCAACCGCGGACGCTGCATACGGCTCCGGGAGACCCTCGAGGACCTGCTGGGCTGGGGGCTGGTGCCGGTGCTCAACGAGAACGATTCGGTCTCCGTCGAGAGCGTGACCTTCGGCGAGAACGACCTGTTGGCGGCCATGGTCGCGGTCGCCATCACCCCGGCGGAGCTGCTGGTGATTCTCTCCGACCAGAAGGGCCTCTACACGGCCGACCCCCGCAG
The DNA here is from genome assembly GCA_049975765.1 of Armatimonadota bacterium. Classification (GTDB taxonomy): domain Bacteria; phylum Armatimonadota; class Zipacnadia; order Zipacnadales; family UBA5352; genus JAYENL01. The sequence goes on along the minus strand of JBNGDZ010000094.1, from coordinate 9,939 downwards.
CGACGAGAGCGCGGAGCTGATCCGCAGGGTCGGGCCCGACGAGGACGTGAGCCGCTACGCGTCGGGGGCTGGAGGCCCGGACTCGCTGGGCGGGATGGCGAAGAAGATCGAGGCCGCCCGCCGTGCCACCGACTGCGGAATCCGGGTGGTCATCGCCGACGGCAACTGCGACGGGGTGCTGCGGCGCATCGTGGCCGGGGAGGAGATCGGGACCTGCATGACTGCCAGGCCCCGCCTGCCCTCCCGCAAGGCCTGGTTGGCCGTTCACGGCATGCCTCGCGGGAGTCTTGTGGTTGATGGCGGTGCCCGCAAGGCGCTGCTGCAGAGCGACGGGTCCAGCCTGCTGCCCAGCGGGATCCTCGAGGTGCGCGGCGACTTCCAGGCCGGAGACCTGGTGACAATCCGTGACGAGCGGGGGCGGGAGATCGCGCGGGGGCTGACCGCCTACTCGTCAGGGGAGACCGACAGAATCCGAGGGGAGCACTCCTCGCGCATCCCGGAGCTGCTGGGCAGGGAGGGTTCGGCGGAGGTCGTCCATCGCGACGACATGGTGATCACGGCCGACCAGTAGAGGCAGGCATCAGCCTGTGGCAGCGGACCGTCAGCGGCATGGGGAAGACGGTCGAGAAATGCGCGGCCCCCGCGGTTGTTCGCGGGGGCCCTGTGCGTAACGCGTCCGTCGGCCGCGCTCAAGCGGCCTTGCATCGTCGCGTGCTACTCAGGTTCGGCAGGCGGTACTTCGGCGGGCCCGCCTTCGGGAGCCTCGACCTCACCCTCCGGGGCCTCCTCGACAGCCTCGCCCTCTGGTGCCTCCTCTTCAGGCGCCTCTTCCGCCCCCTCGGGAGGGACCGGCTCCTCCATCCCCGGCTCGGGCACGGGCGGCTCCTCCATCATCATGGGCTCCTCGATCTCCGGTTGCTTCTTCGGGCAACCGCTGAAGGCGAGGACCGTCAGCAGCAGCGCGACGATCAGGACGACCATCGCAACTATGCCCCAGTTGCTTCGCATCGATGCAGCCTCCTTTATCCTGGTACTGCGCACCCACACGCAGCTG
>JBNGDZ010000094.1:7770-8875 GCA_049975765.1 Armatimonadota bacterium | reverse complement strand
GTCTCGCGTCGCCGTTGCCGGCGACGGAACCTCAAACCCCGGACGAGCCGGGGCACGCAACCCTACTCGTCAAGGATGTCCGACGCCGAGTAGCTGCGGCGCAGCAACTGCGCCGCCTGATGCACCTCATCCTCGGTGATCGGACCTCGTTCCTCCCCACCTTCGTACTCGTAATCGGCCTCGACGTCAAGGCCCAGCGCGATTCGTTGGTCGTCTTCGTCGTCGAACGCCCCCGGTCGAGCGAGGATTTCGGCGGCCTTTTCGAAGCTCGCCTGGGCGGCCTCCTCGAAGCCGGCCGCCTGCAGGATATTGCCGATCCACCAGTGCAACTGCCCGTCGAAGGACCGGCCGGTCAGACCGTCCTGGAAGGCGCCCACGGCGCTGAGACAGGCGAGACGGAAGCGGTCCACGTCATCCACCTCGCGGCTGCCGCTCGCCGGGTCGTAGCGCGTGAAGGCCTGGGTCGCCAACTGGTAACGGTTGTACCCCAGTGCGAACTGAACCAGCGGGTGGTCCGCACCGGCGGCCAACGCCGCCTCCAGCCGCTCCACAACGCGATCCACCAGTCCGAGCTGATAGTAGCACTCCGCCGACAGCAGCAGACGACCGATCTCGGCCTCGCCCTGGACCTGATCCACGTTGAGCTGCTCCAGCAGCACGCGGACCCCGATATCCCGCTTCTCAGCCGAGGAGCGCACATTGCCCAGAGTCACTTGCTCCTCCGCAGTGAACACCTCGAGCGACCGATGATAGCGCTCGACGACCTCCAGGAACTCGATCAGCCGCAGCCGCAAGCCCTGCGCCCCCCGCCCCTCTCCGGAGAGGTATTCGGCGATCAGCTCGTAGTAGCTGACGGCGAAGGCTGAGACGGTGTCGTACTCGCTCAGCCGGTCGAGGCGCTCCCAGATCTCCTCCTCGTCGGAATAGGACATGGCCTGCTTGCTACCCTCGCTCGGATGGATTCGGGAGTTTCCATGAGGTACTTCCGCACCCGGCCCAGAAATCCTCTTCCTGTTTCGACGGATTCTTGGCGGTCACGGCGGTGGGAGCGGCGGCGTCGCCGACCCCCATTTGTGGGCCGCGCGGGCGGCTAGCGGAGTTCGAC
>JBNGDZ010000094.1:0-7760 GCA_049975765.1 Armatimonadota bacterium | reverse complement strand
GCCTCCTCCTTGGGCACCGCCTCGGCCAGCACGGCGTCGGGCGCGGACTCCACGAGCTCCTTGGCCTCCTTGAGACCCAGAGACGTGCTCACCTCGCGGACGGCCTTGATAACCTTGATCTTCTCGGCGCCGGCGTCGGCGATGACGACGTCGAAGGCCGTCTTCTCCTCCTCCTCGGCCCCGGTGGCCTCGGCCCCTGCCGCACCGGCCATCGCCACCGGCGCTGCGGCCGTCACCCCGTACTTCTCCTGCAGCTTGTCCTTGAGCTCCACCAGCTCCAGGACGCTGAGCCCGTCCACAGCTTCAATGATCTCGTCAACAGTCACCGGCAATCTTCCCTTCGCTTGAGCCGTATTCTCCGCTCGCTCAGGCCGCGTCCTCGCCGCGCTCCTCGGCGATGGCCTGAAGCGTGAACACCAGGTCCGACAACACAGCATTGAGCGTGAACAGCAGACCTCTTACAGGTGCGGCGAACGCGCCTACGACCTCGGCCATGAGCTGGTCGGGCGATGGCACCTTCGCAAGCCGCTCGATCTCCTCGGGGGCCAGGCGCTCCCCCTCCACTACGCCGGCCTTCACGGGCGGCTGCTCATGCTCCTCGGCGAACTGCGTGAGCACCTTCAGCGGCTCGATGGGGTCCTCCCCGCAGTAGGTCAGCGCATTCGGCCCCGTCAGCAGCTCTCTCAGAGACTCGTACTGCGTCCCCTCGACCGCGATCATCAGCAGCCGGTTCTTGACCACCTGCATCTCTCCGCCCGCATCGATGAGCTGTCCTCGGAGGTCGTTCGCCTCAGTCACAGTGAGGCCCTCAAAGCACGTGAGGTAGACGCTCTGAGCCTCCTGGAGACGCTCCCGCATCTCCCGGACCATCTGCTTCTTCTCCTCAGTGGGAATCTCGCTCACCTCCTTGTCCCGGTGCCCGGCAACGCCAAGCGGGAGCGCCCAGGACAGGACGCTCCCGCGAAAGCACACAGCTCGCTTGGTCGCTCCTGGCCTCGGCGGGCGGAGCATGCAGCTCCATTACGCCCCGGAGGGCACCGGCTGTCTTGGGCCTGGATTGACGCGTCCGGTTGTGCGCCGGCGCTCACGCCGCGCGCCGACTGACGACGTCGGAAACCAGCACCTTCACGCCCGGCCCCATGGTGGCGGAGAGCGTGATGCTCTTGATGTAGCGGCCGGAGAAGGACGCCGGCCGGGCCGCGACTACGGCCTCGATAAGCGTCTCGAAGTTCTCCCGAAGCTGCTGCTTATCGAACGAGGCCAGCCCCAGGGGAACGTGCAACACCGCGCCGCGGTCCATCTTGAACTCGACCTTCCCGGCCTTCAGCGACCTCACGGCGCTGCCTACATCCTCGGTGATGTTCCCGGCCTTCTTGGAGGGCATCCGGGGACCGAGCTGCCTGCCCAGCGGCCCGACAATGGGCATCATCTGCGGCTGGGCCACCAGCACATCGAACTCGTCCCAGCCCTCGCGGATGTCCTCCACCAAGTCCTCGCCGCCGACGCGATCGGCGCCCGCGGCCTCCGCCTCGCGGACCGCCTCGCCCTCAGCGAAGACCGCCACCCGGGGGACCTTGCCGGTACCGTGCGGCAGCACCACGGTGCCGCGCACGTTCTCGTCGCCCCGGCCGGCCGCGACACCCAGGGCGATGGCGCAGTCCACGGTCTCATCGAAGTCCGCCGTCGCGGTCTTTTTCACCAGGTCCAGGGCCTCGTCCAGCGTGTAGTAGTGCCGGACGTCCACCTTCTCCCTGGCCTCATCATATCGCCTGCTGTTCTTCTTCGCCATACGGCTCACCTCAGTGCGACACAAATGCTCTCCGCGGCCTGCAACGCAGTCACTCTTCCTCGGGCTCTCCGGGCTCTCCCGCGCCCTCCTCTGCCTCCAGAGGCTCCTCGGCGGCCTCCTCGCCCTCCGCCACCGGCAGCTGCTCCACGGCGGGCTTCTCGGTGGCCACTACGGTCTCCTCGGGGGCCACGTACTCCGTGTCTGTCGCCTCCTCGACGACCTTGAGGCCCATGCTGCGGGCGGTCCCGGCCACGATGCGGGACGCGGCATCCAACTCCCGGGCGTTGAGGTCCTCCATCTTCACCTCTGCGATCTCTCGCACCTGGTCCCAGGTCACCTCGCCCACGAGCATCTTGCCAGCCTGCCCGCTGGCCGTCTCCAGCCCGGCCGCCTTCTTCAGGAGGCTCGAGGCCGGGGGGCTCTTACAGATGAAGTCGAAGCTCCGGTCCTGATAGACCGTGATCTCCACCGGCACGATGTCGCCCATCTGCTGGGCCGTCTCGGCATTGAATGCCTTGCAGAAGTCCATGATGTTCAGACCGTGCTGGCCCAACGCGGGCCCGACCGGCGGCGCCGGCGTAGCCTTCCCCGCCGGCACCTGCAGCTTGATGACCGTCATTACCTTCTTCGCCATATCAGGTGCTCCTCATGCGGCGCAGAACCTACAGCTTCTCCACCTGCGTGAAGTCCAGCTCCACGGGCGTCTCGCGGCCGAAGATGGAGATGAGCACCTTCAGCGTCTCCCGCTCGGCGTTGACCTCGATGATCTTGCCGCTGAACTCGCTGAAAGGCCCCTCCGTGACGCGCACGCTCTGGCCCACCGACCACACCGTCTTGGGCTTCTGGCTCTCTTCGCCCACGACCTCGAGGATCCCCTTCACCTCGTCGGGTCGCAGTGGAACGGGCTCATTGGAGGAGCCCACGAAGTGGGTCACCCCGTTGGTCTGGGTGATGAGCTGGCGCATCTCATTAGTGGCGTCCACCTCGATGAGCACGTACCCCGGGTAGAGCTTGCGCTTGACCTCCCGCCGCTGTCCCCCGGACGACCGGATCTCGGTCTCTGTCGGGACCAGGATGCGGCCGAGCAGGTGTGACAGGTCCTTGGCCTCGGCCATCCTCTCGATGCTGGCCTTGACCTTGTTCTCCTTGCCTGTCAGCGTATGGACGACATACCACTGCTTGGCCATAAGCCCTGCCTCTGCGTGATGCGCGTCGCTATTCGTAGAGGCGCATTGCCCCTACGACCTGCGTGAAGATCAGATCCAGCAGTCCCATCCAGGCGGCCACGATGGCCACCGCCACGATGACCACGCCGGTGAAGGCGTAGGTCTCCTCGTGGCTGGGCCAGACCACCCGCTGCAGCTCCATCCAGACGTCCTTGAGGAAGCTGGCGACCGATTGGAACGGGCGCTTGATCCGATCTATCATGCGAGACCTTTCCCGGCGGTGCCGCGCGGCGGACCGGTGCGCACATCCGCGCAGCTCCCGCCCCAGGAGTTGGACGACGGGCGCCACTGTGCGCGCCCGCGTCGTCCTCCGCGTCCCGGATTGTCCGTCCTGCGGGCACCTGAATGCACTGACTGGCAGGGGCAGCGGGACTCGAACCCACAACCGCCGGTTTTGGAGACCGGTGCTCTGCCAAATTGAGCTATGCCCCTGCCTATTGGCTTCTGGGGCGAATGCGTCCGTTCTACCTGCGCAGGCGCGTCTCCTCGTGCTCGGTATGCGTCCGGCACTGCGGGCAGTACTTGCGCAGCGTCAGCGTATCAGGGCTGTTCTGACGGTTCTTCTCCGTGTAGTAGTTGTGCTCGCTGCACTCACTGCAGCGAAGGATTATCTTCGTTGCCGGCATCTCGTCACATCCGCCCCATTACTCGATAACCTCGGTAACGACACCGGCCCCCACCGTCAGGCCACCCTCGCGGATCGCGAAGCGCACGCCCTCCTCCATCGCGATCGGCTGGATCAGCTCAACGGTCATGTTGACGTTGTCGCCGGGCATGACCATCTCGGTGCCCTCCGGCAGCGTCACGTCGCCGGTGACGTCGGTGGTGCGGAAGTAGAACTGCGGCCGATAGCCTGTGAAGAAGGGCTTGTGCCGGCCGCCCTCGGACTGGGTGAGCACGTACACCTCACCCTTGAACTTGGTGTGCGGCGTGATCGAGCCGGGCGCCGCAATGACCTGACCGCGCTCGATCTCGTCCCGCTCGATGCCCCGCAGCAGCACGCCGATGTTGTCGCCCGCGATGCCCTCATCGAGCGTCTTGCGGAACATCTCGACGCCGGTCACGACCGACGTCTGGGTCTCTCGCAGCCCTACGATCTCCACCTCGTCGCCGGTGGTCACCTTCCCGCGGTCCACCCGGCCGGTGGCGACCGTGCCGCGGCCGGAGATGGTGAAGACGTCCTCAACCGGCATCAAGAAGGGCTGATCGACCGGCCGCTCCGGCGTGGGGATGAACTCGTCCACGGCGTCGAGCAGCTCGAATATGGGGCCGCACTTCTCGCAGTCTCGCCCTCCGCAGCCGCACTCCATGGCCTCCAGCGCCGAGCCGGCGATGACCGGCGTGTCGTCGCCCGGGAACTCGTAGCTGTCGAGAAGCTCACGCACCTCAAGCTCCACCAGCTCCAGCAGCTCCGGGTCGGCGATATCGACCTTGTTGAGGAACACCACGATGGCTGGAACGTCAACCTGACGAGCCAGCAGGACGTGTTCGTTGGTCTGCGGCATGGGGCCGTCGGTCGCCGCCACCACCAGAATGGAGCCGTCCATCTGGGCCGCGCCGGTGATCATATTCTTGATGTAGTCCCTGTGCCCCGGGCAGTCCACATGAGCATAGTGGCGGTTCTTGGTCTCATACTCAGCATGGAATGTCGCGATGGTCAGCCCACGCTCCCGCTCCTCCGGGGCGGCGTCGATCTGGTCGAAATCCAGCGGATCGGCCCAGCCCTCGTCGCTGTTGGCAAGACACTTGGTGATCGCTGAAGTCAGCGTAGTCTTACCGTGATCGACGTGACCGATGGTCCCGACATTGACGTGCGGCTTGGTCCTCTCGAAGTGCTCCCTCGCCATCGTACTGTCTGCCTCCTAAACATCCTGAAGCTGCCCAGCAGATCCGGGCAGTGGCCGGCGGTTGCCGGCCGGTCCGGTGGTTGAGCATGTGCCCGGATGTCACCGGGCCGCTACAAAGCTTCTGGAGCCCACGACGGGACTTGAACCCGTGACCTTGTCCTTACCAAGGACACGCTCTACCACTGAGCTACGTGGGCGACCTAACAGTGGTGGAGGGGGGAGGATTCGAACCCCCGAAGGCATTTGCCGGCAGATTTACAGTCTGCTCCCTTTGGCCGCTCGGGCACCCCTCCATCAACTACCTGCTGTCAAAGACACAGCCCCACCGACTCCACCAACTCACTACGAACTGGAGCCGGCGGCCCGATTCGAACAGGCGACCTGCTCATTACAAGTGAGCTGCTCTACCGCTGAGCTACGCCGGCTCTGTGCCGCGCCCACCGAGGCTGACCCCGGCGGGCGCATTATCATACATGAAGGCCGCTGCCCTGTCCAGCCTCTCTTACCGGCTACTCAGCGCCCAGCGGCACGTGCTCCTCCAGCTTCTTCTTCGCCCGCTGCAGGGCGTTATCCACCTGCTTGACGTTCGTTCCCAGGCCCTCGGCGATCTCTCGGTAGGAGTGCCCGTACAGATACTCCCGGAGCACCTCCCGCTCCAGATCCGACAGCGACCGGTCCATCTCCGTCCTGACCTTCCGCTGCAGCTCCCTGCCCACCACGGCTGCTTCGGGGCTGTCCGGCTCCTCGGAGGCCAGGACCTCCTGGAGCACGCCCTCCTCCTCGCTGTCGGCGGGCGCAGCGTCTATCGACACGTAGGAGTTCAGCGCCTGGTGCTTCTGCCTGCTGGCACACTTGACTGCGCTGATGATCTGCCTGGTCACGCACAAAGCCGCGAACTTCCGAAAGCCCCCGAACTTGTGCGCTGAGAAGTCCCTGATTGCCTTGAAGAGCCCGATCATCCCCTCCTGAATGACGTCCTCTCGCTCGGCGCCCATTAGGAAGTAGCTCTTGGCCTTGGCCTCGACCAGGCCCTGGTACTTCCGGAGGAGGTATTCCGTCGCGGCGCCGCTGCCCTCCTTGGCGAGAGCGATGACCTCGTTCTCTGCCATGCCTTTCAGCGGGCGACTGGTTCTCACCGACCCCTGCATGCGACCCCACCTCCACGGGATGCGACTTCTCGTGTCTCCACCTCATCAGCCCCCCTGTGCGTTGGGACTGCTGATTCGACAGCTTCTGCGGGGCGCCCGAACACGCCCTCCCGCAGCGTCAGAGCATAAGGGTGATCTGCATTCCAATGAGCACTCGTGCGCGTCGGTTCCACACTGCAGCAGCTAGCAAGTATACCGCACTCCCTGCGGGGAGTCAAACTCACCAGACCCAGTTCTGCATCAATGGCTGTAGTACCACATCACGGTGCCGACCGAGACCGAGACGATCCAAACTATGGCGAAGTACTTGGTAAGCCGCGCCAGCAGCTCCTCGCGCGTTCCCTTCCGGAACTGGCTGGCGTCGGTGCCTCCCATGGCAGCGGAGAAGCTCTCAGCCTTTGATGTCTGCAGCACCACGCACACGATCAGCGCCAGGGCAGTCACCGCGGATATGACCTCAAGAGCAAGCAGCATGTCTCCACTCGACCTCTCACATCGCAAGCGTTCAGTTCGTCGCCGCCTCGACCGTTGCGAGGCGTCCTGCAACCCACTCCACGACCTGCTGCAGCGTCTGCGGCGGCATCCCCACATGGCCGCCCTCGTACCAGAGGACTTCCTTGGGCTGCTGCGCCGCCTGGTGCAGCGCCTCAGCCGCCTCCGGGGGGATGATACGATCCTGCGTGCCGTTCACCATCAACACGGGCCGCGGGCTGATGTGTCCGACGAAGTGCACCGGGTCCAGCTGCGCCAGCGATCCCTCGCCCGACAGCCCGCTCTCACGCAGGGCGGCCGCCGCGGGATGCTCGGAGGCCTCCAGGATGCGCTCCCAGCCCCCGCCACCGACGAGAAGCACGGCGGCGTCGATGCGCTCATCCACAGCCGCCACGATCGAGCCGAGGATCGCGCCCATGCTGGCCCCCATCAGCACGAGGCGATCCGGGTCCAGATCGCCTCGGGTATGAATGTAGTCGATCGCGCGCCGGTTGTCAATGACCGTCCGGACCAGCGCCTGAAGGTCGGCGGCAAGCTGCCTGCCGATGCCCGGGCCCTCAACGGCCCGATCGCCGTGCAGGGCCGCGTCGATCGCCATCACCGCCACGCCCTGCGGCGCCAGGAGCATCGCTGCGAGCCGCGCCTGCCCCTTGTCGCCGCCCAGCCCGTGCAGGAACAGCACCACCGGCGGCCGCTCCACGCCTGTCGGCCGGATGAGCACCGCCGGAACATGCTCCCCGCCCGCGCCGGCGAAGGTGAGATTCTCCACCGCGAGGGCGCCCAGGTCGCTCAGCTCGCCGGGGGTGATCTCCAGCGGCGCCTCGGCATCGTAGTCGTAGACCGCGCGCAGCGCCTGCCAGTCGTCGGCAATCTGCGCCGACGCCGTGGCGCCGACGAGCAGCAGCAGTGCGATCAGAAGACATGTACCGCTTCGTCTCATGGCGCCTCACCCGAGCCACTCGCAGCCATATTGAAGCTCCGGCGCCGGGTGGGCGCCGGAGTTAAGATAAGTGTACACCATCGGCCCGCGCCGGTCAAGCCGCCGCGCGCCGCGGCCTCAGGGCACCGCTCCGGACGATAGAGTCTGCCCTTACGCGAGCGCAAGCTCCCATGGAGAGCCCGGATCACCGTCCGGCCCGCCGTCGGCTGCCTCACCCCCTGCCCGAACCGTGGGTTCGGGCATCCCCCTCTCCCTGGCTCCCTACGCTCGCTGGTGGGAGAGGGGGCCCCACGGCTTACGGCAACGACATACGACCGG
>JBNGDZ010000093.1:0-12302 GCA_049975765.1 Armatimonadota bacterium | reverse complement strand
CCCGTGAGGGCAACGACCTCTACTACGAAATGAAGGACGCCGGCGTTCTCGAGAAAGCCGGCCTGATCTACGGCCAGATGAACGAGCCTCCGGGAGCCCGCGCCCGCGTGGCCCTGACCGCCCTGACCTGCGCCGAGTACTTCCGCGACGAGGAAGGCCAGGACGTGCTGCTCTTCATCGACAACATCTTCCGTTTCACCCAGGCCGGTTCCGAGGTGTCCGCACTCCTGGGCCGCATGCCTTCCGCGGTGGGTTACCAGCCCACCCTGGGCACCGACCTCGGCGCCCTGCAGGAACGGATCACCTCCACCACCAAGGGCTCCATCACCTCGGTCCAGGCCGTGTACGTGCCCGCGGACGACCTGACCGACCCCGCGCCGGCCACCACGTTCTCGCACTTGGACGGCACCCTGGTCCTCTCCCGTCAGATCGCCGAGCTCGGCATCTACCCCGCGGTGGATCCGCTGGACTCCACGTCCCGCATCCTGGACCCGCTGGTCCTGGGCGAAGAGCACTACTTCACCGCCCGCGAGGTGCAGCAGGTTCTGCAGAAGTACAAGGAGCTCCAGGACATCATCGCCATCCTGGGCATGGACGAGCTCTCCGAAGAGGACAAGCTGACGGTGGCCCGCGCCCGCAAGATCGAGCGCTTCCTGTCTCAGCCGTTCTTCGTCGCCGAGGTCTTCACCGGCTCGCCGGGCAAGCTCGTCGCGCTCGAAGACACGATCAAGGGCTTCAAGGGGCTCGTCGACGGCGAGTACGACCATCTTCCGGAAGCCGCCTTCTACATGGTCGGTTCCATCGAAGAGGCGGTCGAGAAGGCCCAGAAGCTCGCTGCGGAAGCCGCGTAACCCATCGAAGGACCGAGGCACGACATGGCCGAAGCTTTCCAGTTCGAACTCGTCTCGCCCGAGCGGCTTCTTCTGTCGGAAGAGGCGATCCAGGTCGTCGTTCCGGGCATCGAGGGCGAATTCGGTATCATGGCCGGCCACGCTCCGATGATGTCGACCCTGCGGCCCGGCGTTCTGACCGTGTCGCGGCCGTCGGGCTCGGACGAGGCCTATTTCGTGCGCGGCGGCTTCGCCCCCTCCCAGTCCATCGCGCGTCCCGCCGGAAGGTATTGCCGCGCTAACTGCGGAAGACCTCCCGGCGCGGGTATCCCGCATAGATGACACGTCGGCCGGTGCCTCCCGCCGGCCGATTCTGCTGCACGGCGAGGGCGACGTGGGCGCGCGCTTCGGGCTGACGTGGCGGTCGGTACTGATCGGCATCATCGCCTCGGCGTTCCTGGGCGACTGGAGCCAGTACGCTGAGCTAATCATCCACGGGACCCAGATCACCCTCACCTACCCGCCCATCGGCGGCTTCCTGGTCTTCATCGTCATCTACGCTGTGTTCAACGTCATCCTCCGGGCGATCCATCGGGCCTTCACGCTCACGCAGGCCGAACTGGTGGTCATCTTCACCATCATCGTCATGGCCTCCGGCATCGCCTCCATCGACCTGGCCCAGAAGCTCATCCCCATGATGGTGGGGCCCTACTACTACGCCTCGGCTGAGAACCAGTACGCGCTGTTCTTCTTGCCGCACATCGAGCCCTGGCTGGCGCCGACCGACCCGCAGGTGGTCACGGGCCTGTTCGAGGCCTGGGGCTTCGGCGTCCCCTGGCGGCAGTGGCTGGTCCCGCTGGGCGCCTGGACGGCCTTCACGGTCGCCACCTACGTGCTGATGCTGAGCGTGGTGACCATCTTCCGGAAGCAGTGGATCGACCGCGAGCGGCTGCTGTTCCCGCTGGTGGCGGTGCCCCTGGAGGTCACCGAGCCCGCTCCGCGGCGCCGGCTGCTCAACGACTTCTTCCGCGACCCGATCATGTGGATCGGCCTCGCTCTCGGCTTCGCGCCACACCTCTACTACGGCCTGCACGGCTACTATCCCGGCCTGCCGCGCACGGAGATCTTCCGCATCGGCGGCAAGACCGTGCCCACGTACGCCTGGGGGCGTCCCTGGAGCGCCATGGGCACGCTCCGCTTCCAGGTGGCACCGTTGATCATCGGCCTCAGCTTCTTGCTCACCCGGGAGGTCTCCTTCAGCCTCTGGGCCTTCTACTGGCTGGGGCGGCTGGAGGCGGTGCTGGGGACAGCGCTGGGGCTCGACGGCCTCACCACAGCGGCGGGGGGCGACAGCTTCCCCTTCCCCGGCCATCAGACCGCGGGAGCGTACCTGGCGCTGGCCGGGGTGAGCATCTGGATCGCGCGGCGGCCGCTGGCAGAGATCGTCATGCACGGGCTGACGCTGCAGAAGACGCCGGAGGACGAGGCCGAGCCCCTCTCCTACCGCGTGGCGGTCTGGGGCGGGATGATCTCCTTTGCCTTCATGGTACTGTGGGCGAATCAGTCGGGCATGCCGGTCCTGGTGGCGGTGCCGCTGCTGCTGGTGGCCTTCGGCTATCTGCTGGCCATGACACGGCTGGTCTCCGAGGGCGGCATGCCCTGGATGGATGAGCCGCACTGGCGCGCGCACGACATCATCCGAGCCCTGGTCCCCTACCGCTCGCTCTCGGTGGCCAACTGGGCCTCGGTGGCCATGATGCTGACCTTCACCTACGACATGCGCGTCTCGCCGATGCCGCGGATCATGCAGTCGCTGAAGCTCTCGCAGGAGACGCAGACGGGCAACCGCGCCATCACCTGGGGCTTGCTCATCGCCACTGTGGTCGCCATCCCGGTCTCCTACTGGGCGCTGCTCGAGGCGGGTTACGTGCACGGCGGCGTCGCCATCAACACCTACCGCTTCATCAGCCTCGCGCGCCAGCCCGGGGAGTTCATGGAGCGGCTGCAGGCCAGCCCCGTAAAGGGCCCGGACTGGCTGAGCCTGGGGCTGATCGGTTACGGGGCGGCGAAGCTGCTCTTCCTCAGCTTCATGCGCATCAACTACCTGTGGTGGCCGCTGCACCCGGTGGGCTACGCGATGAGCTACATCGTGTACCTGCCCCGGGAATGGCTCTCGATCCTCATCGGCTGGGCATGCCAGACGGTCCTGATGCGCTACGCAGGCCACCGGGGCTTCCGCCGCTACCGCCCACTGTTCTTGGGCCTGATCCTGGGAGCCATGTTGGCCGGCGGCTTCTGGCTGGTCATCGACGGCTTCACCGGCCTTCGCGACCACAAGATCCTCTACTGACCACGGGGATCCGGGCCCCCCGAGCCGGCCGGCAGTGATCCGGGGTTCCGACAGGCGACAGTGACCGCCAGGCCAACGCGCTGCCGCGCAGGTAGCGGCTCTTGTCGAGGCTTGAATCGAGCCCTCGCCAGATCCCCGCAGACCTCCACCGCGCGGCACGCCGCGCAGGTTGCGGCCGTCTCGGCGACCCGCCCCGCAGCTTGGTCCCGCGGGAGCGCTCGGCGACCGACAGGACGTCAGCTCTCCTGTCTCTCGATGCTGAAGGTGACCGTGCCGCCGTCAGTCACCTCGCACGGGTCAAGGCATTGGACGTAGGCCCTGCCATCCTGTCTCTCCTTGTGGGCAAGTCCCATCTGCTCGGGCCTCACGCCCTTCGCGAGAGCTATGTGGTAGGGGAGGATGGACGCCAAGGAGTGCATACAGACGGCGGTGGTCTCCTGGAGGTTGAGGCGGAAGCCGTCGTCCAGGACGATCAGGTCACCCTCAGTGTAGACCGGGCACCGGCCTCTCACGCTCTCAACGCGAACGACGAGTCTCATGCTGTCCTCTCTCCTCTCGTGCAAACGTCTGCCCGAAAGCAGACTGCGTCTGCACGCGAGACTGCGCGGAAGGGGCTTCGGCAGACGCCTTCACCTCACCGCGACGAGGTCGCGCAGCCACAGCGAGTTGAGCACCTCTGCCCCCTCCAGCACAGCAGTGGCGTCGCCGATCGTCACCGTGTGCACCAGGTCCATGTCGAGCGCGCCGTTCGGATCCGTCTGGTCGTCGCCCAGGCTGAAGCTTGAGATGTGCGCGCTTATTGTCTCCCAGCCCTCCCCGGGCATGAGAGGCACAGTGGCGTTGTAGCTGCTCTTGTTCTCGTCCCCCGGACCCCGCTTCTCCTCCAGACTGATGATCAGCGTGACCTCCCGATTGGTCCGCCCCTGAAAGCGGATGGCCTCCATCCCGGCGAGGGAACCGCGGCGCGCCGGATGCATGACCGCGAACAGCGTTCGCTCCGGGATGGTGTAGTCCAGGCGCAGCGCGCTCCCCCCACCCTCCAGCTCTTCGGCCTCAGCCACCACGTCCTGCCCGCCCACGCAGGTGAAGCCGCGCAGCGGGCGCTGGTATGTTGCGATGGTCACGGCGCCGTCCGCCTCAGGGGTGACCTCGGGCTCTTCGCCCAGCAGACGAAAGTCATCCAGTCTGAGCGTCTGCTCCTCGGGGGGCTCGACATGAAAAAGCTCGGTGCTCTGGCCGATGACGCGCAGGAAGGCGTCGGCGTCGAAGATAGCCACCACGCTGACCTCTCCCGGGTCCAGCGTCTCATTGGGGTCGGGCGGGCCGTCGAGGTCGAAGGTGAACTCGTGCAGCGAGAGGGAGTACTCATGCCACGCTCCGGCCGCGCACCAGAGCATGCAGTTGTACCGGGGCCCGTCCGGGCCTTCGGTGAGGACCACGACGACCGGCGTTGAGAGCTCCGACGCAATGGCGAATGAGACCGTGCCAAGCTCCTCGAAGGGCTCCATCAGCGGCAGGACCACCGCGCCCGGGAATCCACTGCCTCCCCCACCCACCGTCATGGCCCTCTGCATGTACTGCACCTGCAGCGCACCGCTTCCGCTATGGGCGAGCTCAGGATCAGCAGTGGCGCTGACGCTGGTCCCAGGATCGATGCTGAAGAACCCCTCGGGACCCTCCTCGAAGTCCAGCAACAGCAGGGCGTCCCCCTCCTGCGCCGCCACTCCGACGCAAAGCGCTGCGGCGAGCGCTGCCACGGCCAGCATCTGTCTCATGATCGGCTCCCTGCGCGCATACGGATGGCCTGCGCGGTCACACCGCTGGGCCAGATAGCGGCTGGCTGGCGGCCACATATGCAGAAAACCCCTCTGCCGAACCCCGGGAGGGGGTCGCAGAAGGGAGTCTGGGTGAGTGTATGGCGGGGCTGACGGGATTTGAACCCGCGACTTCCAGCTTGACAGGCTGGCACTCTGAACCGCTGAGCTACAGCCCCGCCGAAACCTATGTTGCCCTCTCATAGTTGAGGATACCAGAACGGGGGGTGCACTGTCAACGCCTACGACGGCGGGGGTTCGTTCGCAGATTGCCGGTTGCCGGCAGGGGCGCCGACAACCTGCACGTGTACTGGGACGCGCTGCATGTGTACTGGGGCGCGCACAGCGACTCGGCCCTCGGTGCTGGCCTCACGCAGGCATGACGCCCCGAACGTCGAAGGTGTTCACACCATGAAGTTGACCTTCCTCGGGACCAGGGGCTACATCGAGCCGCAGACCGACGAGCATCTGCGGCATACCTCCACGCTGGTGACCTACAGGGGCAAGTCCATTCGCATCGACTGCGGCGAGGACTGGCGGGGCATGTGCGGTGACACGCGGCAGCAGGCGTTCTTTATCACCCACTGCCACCCCGACCATGCCCTCGGGCTCAGGGACGGCGCTGCCGACCCGGTCTACGCGCCCCCGGAGGCCTGGGAGGAGATGTCCGACTGGCCCATCGACGACCAGCGCACCATCGAGCACCGCGAGACTGTGACTGTAGCGGAGATCGCGGTGGAGTCCTTCCCGGTGCAGCATTCCACCAAGTGCCCCGCCGTCGGCTACCGAATCTCCGCCGGCGTCGTGACCATCTTCTATGCGCCGGATCTGGTCTACATCCAGGATCGCGAGGACGCGCTCACCGGCTGCAAGGCCTACGTCGGTGACGGCGCCACCATCGACCGCAACTTCGTGCGTAAGCAAAAGGACACCGGCGAGCTCATCGGCCATACGCCGGTGCGCACACAGCTCACCTGGTGCAGGAAGCTCGACGTGCGCACCATGATCGTCACCCACTGCGGCAGCCAGATTGTGAAGGGCGGCGCCGAGGCGGAGCGGAAGGTCGCTGAGTATGCCGCCGAGCGCGGGGTGGAGGCCATCATCGCGACCGATGGAATGGAGCTCGTGCTGCGCTGAGGAGGGCCGCGCGGTGCCCTGGACAGGTCTCCTTCAATCATTGGGCGACGCCCTCAGGCGGCTCGGCATATGGTGGCGCGGCGGCCATCCCGGCGACTGGCTGGGCCGCGGCGGCGGAGAGCGCCATCGCAGCGGCTGGCGCGCGGAGGACTTTGCCGCCGCCGACCTCACCAGGCGCGGCTACCACATCCTCGGCCGCAACGTCCGTGTCGGGCCCGGCGAGATCGACATCGTGGCCGAGCAGGACCGCCGCCTCGTCTTCGTGGAGGTCCGCTCGCGCGAGGAGGGCTCGTCCGTCCGCCCCTCATCAACACTCACGCGCGAGAAGCGCCGCCGCATCATCCGCTGCGGACAGGCCTACATGCGAGGGAAGGCTCTGGAGGCGGCGCAGGTGCGCCCTCGATACGATGTTGCAGAGGTGTACGTCGATGACGCGGGCCGGCCGCGACGCTGCGACGTCATCGCGGGAGGCATCACGGATCCGGACGATGAGTAGCTATCGCCCTCATGCAGTCATCGCGGTCTCCACCCAGGGCCACATGAGGTCACTGTAGAACTGGTGCCCACGCTCACCCCAGCGGTGCTCGAACCGCTCCGCAACGCCCGCCGCGTCGTAGATGCGCCGCACACCGTCAACCGCACGCTCCACCTCCGCGGGAGGGAAGAGGGTATCGTCCCGGCCCGTCACGATCAGCAGATGCCTCGGCGCGATAAGCCCTGCTACGTCGGAGAACTCTCCGAATCGGTAGATGCCCGGCACCGTATTGCAGTCGCAATGGTGCACGATCCCGTTCTGGCCCACGTAGGTCACGAACGAGCAGCTCGGAATGGCGGCGGTCACTCGGGTGTCGCAGGCCGCAGCGTACGTGGTCGCCATACCGCCGCCGGAGTTGCCCAGCATCAGCACCCGATCCGCGTCCACCTCCGGCAGCGCCGCCGCCCAGTCGATCAGCCGCTGAAGGTCCCACACGCGCTCGCCGATAGCCGTCCTTCCTGCCAGGAGCGCGTGGATCAGCTCGCTGCGGCAGCCGCGCGCTCCGTGGCGCTCGTTCACATCGGGAATGAGGTTGTCCTCGAAGCCCCGCATGTTGGGGGCCAGCGCCAGAAAACCGCGTCGCGCGGCCTGCACCGCGACGTCGGCGTCCTTCTCGGCGATCCGCTGCCGCCGCTGCTCATCGTCCCCGATTGCCCCGGCGTAGGTGTCATGGCCGCGGGCCTCGTGTCCGTGAGGCGCCAGCGCCAGGGGAAACGGCCCATCTCCCTCCGGCCGCAGCAGCCAGAACTCCATCCACCAGGCCGGCTCAGTCTCCCTTCGGCCCAGCCGCCGGGTGAAGCCCTCGTGGCGCTCCGGCTCATCAAGCTCCACCGTGGAGCGGTGCTCCTGCAGCTCCTGCTCCATGCGTTGGAGGCCGAGGAGCCTCCGCAGGGCCGGCCTGGCCTCGTTCTGCCAGCGCTTCACCTCATCGCGCGTGTCGCCCCTGAACGCGAACTCGCGATGCTGCGGGGCATAGAGCCGGCGCAGGTGCTTCAGGGTGTGCCCATCGTGCGTGTGCTCGGCGGGTGGCTGCATGGCGACTACCTCCACAGGTGCGGCGCATCGGATGCGCAGCGTGAGCGTCATTCCAGTGTGTCCGCCGCACGACCTCCGTGGTGGCGATGAAGCCGCGTGTTGCGCGGCGACCCCGCGACGGGGGGAATCGAGGCCTGGGGGGCGTCACTGTCGAGTCCTGAGAGCGGGGCATCGAAGACCCGAACGGGCTCGAGGGAGGGCATGGACGTGTGGCGGCACACATCATGCGGGGCAACGCGAGTCACGTCAGTGGACACTTTCCAGCACACATTCCTGGGTATCGCGCGAGCGGCAGCCAGCGGATTGGGGGGTTTACAGCGAGGGAGACTTGGTGTAGAATAGGGTCGCAGTGCTCCCCGGTAGCTCAATGGCAGAGCGGATGGCTGTTAACCATTAGGTTGCTGGTTCGAATCCGGCCCGGGGAGCCAATTGCTTTTAAATCCGAACTTCCACCGCCTTCGCCCACACGGGCCGGTAAATCGGGTATCTGGTGGAGTTTGATGTTAACCCGATAGTAGTCAGTTCGGATTTGGGTCGTGAACGCCCCGTCTTCGGACGGGGTTTCTTCTGTTTCTGGATCAAATGGATTGACGACAATCTCCTGGATGAGAAGCTGCATGAGCTCCTTCTGATCCTCGAGTGGAAGTGCTTCGACCAGAGCCGGGAAGTCCCGCAGGCTTCGCTGGATGACTTCCAGGTCCACCACGTTTCGCTGTCTCCGGTTGATGTCCATCTGCAGCTTCTGGAGTTCCCTCCATGGCGATCTATCCCGAAAGCAATGAGTTCAGCAACGCGTTCGCGCTTGGCTAACTGCTTGCGGCCAGGTGCATGCCCACGTGGGAGACTACGAGACGAGCCGCTGAACGTGGAGAACTCCGATACGCGGCGGGAGGCGCAGGTGCTGGTGGACCGGTGGAGGAAGCACCACAATGCAAACCTGTGGCTCTTCTGGGGGAGGCCACGTAGCCCACTTCGCTGTCGTCCCCTGTCACGGAGGCGGGACAGCCTGGGTTCCGCGCAGTGGTGTATGACAGGCCACTCAGCACACAGTACAACTATTGTATCACTCGTGGGGGCAGGTCACTGTTTGAGTTCCGGACTGGCCGAGTGCCGCGGAGAGCAGTTCGGACACTATCAGAGTCTGGTGACGGGCGACACGAAACGGGAGTGATCGGCTGATGCGAGTCTTCCTAGTGCTTGCGGCAATGGCTCTACTGTTTTGCCTAGCAGGGCTGTCCATCGCCTACCTGCCTGGGGTTCTGGAGATGTACCCCCAGGGACAGCCGTTCTACCCATTCATCGTCGCAGGCATCTGCCTACTGTGGCTCCTGCTAACAGTCAGTCTTAGCAGATACCTCGTTCCCGCGAACCTGGAGGCAAGAGCCAGCCGTAGCTCCTCCGATTCAAGCACGGTGATGCTTTCACGGAGGCCTGTTCTTAAGGACATCCCCGGCGACGTGGAGGTCCTGCTGGTCGTGCCGCTAGACGGCAGGCAGTTCCGGGCAGAGGTGCCCGCAGATATGACTGCCAGCGAGATGGTCGCTTATCTCGTCGAGACGCTCGAACTCCCGGACACCGACTCCGTTGGCACAAAGGTCGAGTATCGGCTGTTCCATGCGTCTTCGGGTCGGTTCTTGGAGGCTGGAAGCACGTTCCCCGAGGCCGAGGTCGAGGGGGGCGATGAAGTGCATTTGGTGGAAGCGAGAGCCATGACCGAGGAGGCCACAGGCAAGACGGACAGATCGTTGGACTTGGTGGACCTGCGGCTCTCTGCCTTCCACCCCAAAGAGGTTCTCGCCGAGGAGACTCACCGACTGGTGGCGTACGCGCACGTCGAGCGCGCTAAGACAGAAGTGGCGCGGCACGCCCTCGAAACGCTTGAGTTGAGGGCCGAGGAGATCCGTGCGAGCAGCGAGCGAGCCCGCCAGTCAGTCAGCCGCGCGGTTGAGGTGCAGGTAGTGCCCCAGGCCGAAGGCCTCACCTTCAGCCCCTCGCAGCAGTTCCTGTCGCTGTGGGAGGACTGGCAGGCGGCGGAGTTCCTTTTCCGTCCCGCTGCCGACCAGGCTGGTGGCGCATGCAACGGCAGGGTGATGTTCCTGGTTGAGGGTGTGCTGATCGCCGACGTGCCGGTCTCGGTGTTGGTGAGCGCCGCAGATGCCGATGCCGTCTTCGGCGAGGCGATAGCTGAGGTTGCCGCCAGCCCGTACAGGCGCATCTTCCCCTCGCACTCGCATGAGGACTTGGAGATCGTCGAGGCCTGCGAGCGCTATGCGGCCATGTGTGGAGACGAATACCTCCGCGATGTGCGCGCGCTGCGCTCCGGTGAGGAGTGGTCGCCGCGACTGCTAGAGTTGATCGATGCGGCGGACGTCTTCCAGCTCTTCTGGTCGCCCAATGCCGCACAGTCGCCCTACGTCGAGCAGGAGTGGCAGCACGCTCTGACCCGCGATGCGGGTAGCTTCATTCGCCCGATCTACTGGCGGCAGCCCATGGCCGACCCGCCCGCCGAGTTGGCGCATGTCCATTTCGCGTTCGTGGAACTCGGCGGTGGACACTGAGTTGACCATGCACCACCAGCGGCCTCAAGTGCGATACTAGCCCAATTAGGATCGACGGGCCTGCCCTCGGGCGCCGCTGTCGCTCGCTCGAACCGGCCCGTCTCTTCCAGTATACCGTTGTGCACGCAGCCCACTCATGCATGCATTTCTGTGTACAGTGGGCAGACTTACGTCCCCATTTCGGGCAGAAGTGCCCTCAGAGAGGGCCGTATACGCCGATAGCGCCCACTACAGACACGGAAAAAAGTGAAATCAGTCTTCCTGAGAGGGCGAAAGTGTATCTATAAGCCGAGATTTCGCCGCAGTTCTGCGATAATTGTGTCGCTTTTCGGTGGCTCTCCGCCGGCGAATGTGTGCATAACCGGGTATTGTGATACGCTCGGCTTTTTCGCACCATCATCATTCGACAACGGCCCGCATTCCACCTCCCTCTTTCTCCGGGCTGATTTCGACGACGCCGCCCAATAAGCGGCATGAGCCGGCCTTTTCGCTCTCGACGCACATCACCTGACTGTCGCCTGAGCCACGATCCACAGAGTTGACGCCGCTGTGAACACCCGCGGCCCCGGACTGAAGCTCGTGCACCGGACAGCGCCCCGACGGCGCTTCGGCCTACCGCGCCAGGACCAAGCAGAGGCCGTGCGACGCCCAGGCCCCTGCCCACGTGTGCCTCATGTCTGGATGATTCTCTGCGCCTGCCCGAACACCTTCCCCATCGCCTCGACGTATCGCTTCATCAGCTCCATGTCGTTGGGCGGGTAGACGCCGCGCAGGTAGGCGTGGGAGGCGGCGAAGCCCTGGGCGATCGGATAGTCATCCGGATCGTAGCTCACCGATGACCCGCAGCAGCGCCACGCGGATGTCGAGGCGTAGCCCTCCTCGCGCTGGAAGAAGTCCATAGCCGGCATGATCTGGCGCTGCCAGTGGCAGATCGGCACCCCCTCCGCCTCCAGCGCCTTCCAGGCCGCCGCTCCGAACTCCTCCACCGGGACATCGAGGTCCAGTTCCTCCGGGCGGAACTCGATCACATACATGAAGTGGACCGGCTCCGCGTAGTCCGGCGTGTACGGCCCGGCAATGCCGGGGATCTCCGCGAGCTGCTCGGTCAGGTAGTCCGCCATCTCGCGACGCTGCGCGTTGTACTCATCGAGGCGGTCGAGCTGGCTCAGCGCCAGCGCCGCCATGAACTCCTGCGGGCGGTAGTTGTAGCCGTGGCCGAAGAAGGTGCGCCGCTCGCCCTTGACCTCCACCTCGACGCCGCCCATGCCACCGGTCGCGGCCGCGCACTCGTAGAGCCCATCGCTGTCGGTGGTGACGAGCCCGCCCTCGCCGCCGGTGAGGTTCTTAAGCCGGTTGAGGCTGAAGCCGGTGATGTCCGTCAGCCCGCCGATCACCTCGCCGCGATACCTCGCGCCCTGCGCCTGAGCGGCGTCATCGACGACCGGCAGGCCGTGGCGATGCGCGATCTCCAGGATGGGGTCCAGGTCGGCCGGCATCCCATGGATGTGCACCGGCATGAGCGCGGCGGTGCGCTCGGTGATGGCGTCCTCGATGAGCGCCGGGTCGATGGTCCACGTGTCGGGCTGGATGTCCACGAAGATCGGCACCGCGCTGGCGTGGATGACCGCCGCGGCCGACGACCAGTAGCTGAAGGCCGGCAGGATCACCTCATCGCCGGGCTCGACGCCGATCGCCATCAGCGCGATGTGCAGCGCCTGCGTGCCGCCGTTGCAGAGGATGGCGTGCGCCACGCCGCAGTACTCCGCCCAGCGCCGCTCCAGCTCCGAGGCCTTCGGGGCGTTGCGCGTGTGCAGCTCCCCCGACTCGAAGACGCTCATGATCGCGTCGCGGTCGGCCTGGGTGACAGGCGGCCAAGACTTGACCATGCCCTCCGGCACCGCGCGCGGCCCACCTTCGATTGCGAGTTTGTCTGGCATCAGGATGTGCCTCCATCGAGTGTCAGGATTGCGACGTCGGGTCATAGCCCTGCTGTCGGGGCGCTTGTCCTCCAACGAGCCTATTGGACTTGACGTCCTTGAACAC
>JBNGDZ010000092.1:0-12388 GCA_049975765.1 Armatimonadota bacterium | reverse complement strand
GCGCCCGGAGCGCTTGGTGAGCACCTGGAAGATGTGGTGGTCGGCCTGGCGCATGGTCCTGAAGACATCCTGGATGAAGTCCAGCGGCACGTGCTTGTGGAACAGGTCGCTCATGGAGTTGACGAAGATGACGTGCGGCCTGGTCCACTCCAGCGGGTCGGCCAGGCACTGCCTGTGCGTCCGGACTGCGAAGCCATGGGCGTACTTCTCCTGCCCCATGGCCTTGAGTCGCCGAGCCATGCGCTCGGCGTAACAGTTGTCGCAGCCGGGGCTGATCTTGGTGCAGCCCGTGACGGGATTCCACGTGGAGTCCGTCCACTCAATCTGTGAGCGGGCCATCGTTAGGCCTCTTCACGTGGCGGGAATGTGACTAGCACGTCGTCGCGAAATGTTGGCTGCCCATTGCGCCACGGCCGTGCGCTAGCAGGTGGCTGGGTCTGAACTCGTCCCCGTATCTCCAAGCGCTTGAGCGCCTCCTTGATATCTGAAGGCAAGCAACCGCGCCGGGACGCAGAGCTGTCCCTGTAGAGCTGGTAGACCTCTCGCATGGTGAGCGCCTGTCCAGCGTACAGACTGAGTATCTCATCGGCCAGTTCGGCGTGTCCGTCGAACAGCGTCATCCGCGTCTGTCCGTTGCGCGCAGGATCGTACACGAACTCAGCGATGCCGTCGGCTGTCGGGGAGCAATGGTTCTTCATCACCCCACGCATGATGTCATTCCCCAGCTCTCCATCGGTCACATGGATCATGTAGTGACTGGTCCTACTTCCGGTGTCGTTCAGGAATCGGAAGTTCAGCACGAACTGAGCTCCGGCGTCCTCCAGCGCCGATCGCGTCTGCGTCATCAGGAATTCCTCTCGCCTCTGCGGCTCCATCTGCCGGAAAGCAGACGACATGGCCGCGAAGCGCTCCTCGCCGAAGAGGTTGACCATGTGTGTCTCCACCGCCGGGTTATCTACGCCCATGTTGATCCTGTTGAAGTTGAAGAAGAGGATGCATTCGGAGCCTTCTGCGTGTACTGCCCTTCGGGTCAAATCGAGCGACAAGCCCTTGTAGCCCCACGGGTCGAGGAAGAACAGCGTAGCTGGCTGAGGGACTACATGCTGCCGCACCATCTCGGTGTCAACGGAGAGATTTGTCAGTTTCGGGGAGGCACCCAGCAGGCGGGCTGCGTCAAGACTCTCAACCGCCTGTCTCAACTGACCCAAGTACTCGGCATTCGCATCGTTGAGCCAGATGTCGATTCGTGGCC
This sequence comes from Armatimonadota bacterium, assembly GCA_049975765.1. Lineage (GTDB taxonomy): Bacteria > Armatimonadota > Zipacnadia > Zipacnadales > UBA5352 > JAYENL01. The sequence goes on along the minus strand of JBNGDZ010000092.1, from coordinate 11,136 downwards.
GAACAGCAGCCAGAGCAGCCGCGGTCTGGATGACTCTGAGGGGCGTCGATGGTGTGTCATCTTCGTAGAAGCCCCTGCCCGCAAAAAGGTCCACATACGCGATTCGGTTCGGCCAATGAGGGTACTTCAACGCATTACCAGCCATAACCCTCGCCCATTGCCGGAAGTACTCGACGACGATCTCAGTCTTGATCTGTGACTGCCTGCTCGGCGCATCCCACCAACTGCCATCAGTCATGACAGTCCCCCTCCCTGTCACTTGTCGAACGTACATTCGCAGGCAAGTGTAACCATCAACGCGCTTCGTGTCAAGCGACTCCCGCCTTCACCTAAGTCGCAATCCGGTCGGTGCAGGACTCGCCTGCCAAGCCGTACGTCCACAGCAGTAACAGGCCGCCTCGACCGCGGGCCCACGCACAAGGTCCCCCCCTGCGCACGTGCCCCCCTTGCGGCAGCAGGTCCGGCGCGAGCGCGCCATGAGGAGGTGTTCGCCACGTATCGCCTGTGGAGGTGGCCCGGCAGCGATCGCGATGACTGGAGAGCGCTGACATCCGGGTGTAACCGCGACGGAAGGCCGTTGCCCGGCCGGGGGCGAAGCACACTCTGCACGTGTCTTCGCCCCCGGTCGGCGTGTACCGGGAGCAGTCAACGGGAGGCCGCATCATGTCACAGACCCAGACCGACCCCTACGCCTGGTTCAACGAGGCCAAGTTCGGCATGTTTCTGCACTGGGGGATCTACTCGCTTCTCGGCCGCGGGGAGCAGGTGATGTTCCGCGAGCACCTCGTGCCCGGCGAGTACCGCGCGCTCGCCGACCAGTTCACCGTCCCCAACTTCAACGCGCACGAGTGGGCCAGGATGGCCCGCGACGCCGGGATGCGCTACATGGTGCTGACCGCCAAGCACCATGACGGCTACTGCCTGTTCGACTCCCCCGGGTGGGAGTTCGACGCGCCGAGCACCGGCCCCGGCCGCGACCTGATCGCGGAGTACGTGCAGGGCTGCCGGGCCGCCGGCCTGCGCGTGGGGATCTACTACTCCTTCCAGGACTGGTGCTTCCCGGTGATGTTCGAGGGCGAGGGCGCCGATGAGGACGAGCTCGAGGAGCTCGTCCAGAAGACGCATCGGGACATCGAGGCCCTCTGCAGCAACTACGGGAGGATCGACCTGATGTGGTTCGACGGCCGCTGGCCCCTGCAGGACCGGTGGCGGCCGCTGGAGGTCGATGATATGATACGCGAGCTGCAGCCGGAGGCCATGATCACCGGCGACCGCCTGCATGGCCGCCCGCCCCAGCACACCGACAACCCCTTCTACCGCAGCGAGCGGCCCGGCTACATCGCCTCCAGCGAGCGGCGCATCCAGGCCTCCGAGGTGGATGTGCCCTGGGAGGTGTGCGACATCAACCAGCACCGCTGGTGGGGCTATGCGAAATGGGACGGGCACTACAAGACCACGACGGAGCTGGTCTACCTCATGGCCGAGTCCTTCGGCCAGGGCGCCAACCTGCTGCTCAACTTCGGGCCGAAGGGTGACGGCAGCTTCCCGCAGCGCGCCCGCGAGCAGCTCGCCGGTCTGGGGCGATTCACCGAGCGCCACGCCGAGGCCATCTACGGCACCTCCGGCGCCAACGGACTGTTCGAGCACCTGGCCTTTGGGGACATGACGCAGAGGGGCGAGACGCTCTACCTGTGGGTGAAGTACTGGCAGGGGGAGACCTTCCACGTCGCCGGCCTCAAGAGCGAGGTCCGGGACGCGAGGGTACTGGGGCGCGAGGACATCGACGTGCGCCTGGAGCGCGATGGCGAGCACCTGTATCTCCGGGGGCTGCCGGAGCTGCCGCCGGACCCCGACTGCACCGTGATAGCGCTCGACTGTGACGGAGAGCCGGAGGCCTACCAGTGGGGCCAGTACCGCCTGCACGGGCACTGCCCGGACCCATCCGTATGGCGCGACTGGATAGAGGGCTGACCGGCCTCTCGCAGGACGGGCACTCTGGATAGGAGGCGACTCACCGCATGCCGCCGCAGAGCAAACCGGGTCGGGTCATCGTTGCCACCGACGCCGCGCAACCATACGTGACCGCCGCCCGCTGGGCGGCGAAGCGTCTGGAGCTGGAGCTGGCGGCCGAGGAGGCGCCTGACCCGCAGGCGCTGAGCATCGGACCGCCTGAGTTCGCCTCGATCTGCCCCGACGCCGGCGAGGCGGTGAGCCGCGCGCCGGCCGACCGGACCTGGGAGATGATGTGCGCCACGCCCGCCGGCGGGCGGGTGGTCACCGGCTCATCGCCGCTGGCCGCCGCTCGGGCGGCGCTGAACGCCGTCGATCGCCTGCTTCGCGCCGAGCCGCCACCGCCCGAGCCGCTTCTGCGCACCGGCGTCTTTGCGTCCCTCGCCATGGAGTTCGACGACTGGTCGGCGGGCTTTCACCGCTGCGCCGATGGCTTCGACATGCGGCGGCACGTCGCCGGCGCCGTGCGAATCGGTGTGGAGACGCTGGAGGTGAACCTGCTAGCGGACGTGGTGCCGGTGCAGGTCAAGCAGCGCCGCGTCCATGAGGACATGTACCAGTGGTGGTCGATCTACTGCCCTGCCCTGGACATGTTCGTCGAGTCCGACCTCAATCGCGGGACCTACCAGCGCGAGCTGCTAGACCGGAACCTGGCGCGGCTCAAGGTGACCGCCAAGCTGGCGCGCTCATGGGGCCTGACGCCGACCTTCGTGGCCTTCGAGCCTCGGGCGTGGCCGGAGCGGCTGTTCGACCGCTACCCGGAGCTGCGTGGAGCCCGCGTGGACTGCTCCGACTACTCGGCCGAGCCGGAGTACGCGCCCGACCCCAACCATCCTCTGGTGCGGGAGCACTACCGGCAGATGATGCAGCGCCTGATGGAGCAGGTCCCGGACCTGGGCCTGTTCTCGGTGTGGTCGCAGGATAGCTGCGCGGGCTTCCCCTGGGCTCAGCGCCTCTACCCCGGGCCGAACGGACCGCGCGGCGCCAGGAGGCGGCCCGTCGAGGAGGGCGTCGTCAACCTCATGACCGCGCTGCGCGACGGTGGCCGGGCGGTCAACCCGGACCTGCAGCTCATAATCTGCCTGTCATGGTTCGCGCCCGATGAGGTGGAGGCCATCTGCGAGGCGCTTCCCGATGACATCGGCGCCAGCTTCACCGTGGGGCCCGACGGGGATCGCCCTCGCCGTGGGCGGCGCGACTGGACGGCCCTCGAGCGCATCCGCACGCATGAGATCGAGCCGCAGGTGCAGCTTGAGGAGATCGCCAACCCCTGGAAACCCCTGGGCCCGATGCTGGGCTTCCCATTCCCGTATCTGGCCTACGACCAGCTTGCTGACGCCCAGCTCCGCGGCGAGATCAGGCACCTGATCCTGCGAGGTGGGGTGCAGACGGAGGCCTTCGTCCCCAGCTACATCAACAACGAGGTCATCCGCGCCTTCAGCCTCGAGGGCAGCGCCCTGGACGTGGAGCGCCTCGTGGAGCGGCGTGCCGAGCAGTGGACGAACGACGGTGACCAGGCCAGGGCGCTGCTGAACGCCTGGCGGCTTTGCGACCGCGTCTTCCGCCACTATCAGGTGCTGGCGTGGACGGTGACCTTAGTCTCCGGCCGGACTCTGTGGCGGCGGCTGGTCAAGCCTCTGGTGCCCGACCAGTCGCTGCTGGACTACGAGGACTACGGCTGGTATCGGCAGTTCGAGTTCACGGTCGGGCAGAGCGACCCGGCGTGGTTCGACCACTTCTTCAAGGGCTGGACGCGGATGGTGGCCGATGACGTCGCGCGGGCCTCGCTGGAGACCTACGACGAGCAGCTTCTGCCGCGGCTGGAGGAGGCGGTGCAGGAGCTGGACGCGTCCGGAGAGCTGTCCGATACCGCTCGCGACGTGCGGGATCGTGCGAGGTGCATGTTGCACGCCCTGACCACCGAGCGGAACCTCGTCGAGATGCAGGAGGCCATCCACGCCTCGCTGGCCGAGAGCCGCGAGCGGCCCGAGACCAGCCGGCACGCCCAGCGCGTGCGCGCCGCCATCGAGTGCGAGATGGACAATGTACAGGGCTTCATCGAGCTGCTGCGGGAGAGCCCCTCCACGCTGATCCCGGCGACCTCGATGGTCGAGACCCCCTTCATGCTCCGGGCGCCCCTGTGGTATCTGCTGGAGCTGAAGCTGACGGCCATGCAGCGGCATATCAATGATCCGCCCGGCCCGTGGTTCGACGAGCTGCTACAGCCCGGCGGCTGGACCTCGGACCTGACGCTGCCGGGAATCTAGTGCTGACTTGCGCAATCCCGCGTCCCGTGACGACGGGAACAGTCGCAGCCTGGTTGCCTCAAGAGACCACCGTGTCCCTGAGACCGCTGCGCGGTCTCCGAGGGGCCGCCGGGCGCAGAGCGCCCGGTGAGGCCGGTGAGCGTAGCGAACAGGCCTCAGGTTCCACCCCGGCCCGGCAGGTAGCTCCACGCGGGGGCGAAACGGCGCGCAGGCGAGGGCGCCTGCGCTACTCAACGAGCGGGGCCGCAGGCGGGGAGCTTGCGCTGCTTAGCGAGTGGGCCGGGGTGGAACCTGAGCGGTGCGCTACAGAACGCACCGCTGCCCGCTCGCGTCGCCCCCTCGAAGGGGGGCACGTGTGTTCCCGACACGTCGGAAAGTACGCGAGCTTCTGCGACTTAGGACTAGGCCGCGCGGCGACCTCCGTGAGGGCCGCGGTCAGGAGGACGCTCGGTCGGGCGACAGGGCTGCCGTTCACCACCGGTCCGCCCAGTAGATGACTGTTCCGGTGCTCGGATCGGCGCCGATGCCGCGGACCGGGCCGCGCCGGTCAGAGCCGCGCACCACGCCGCGCAGCACGGGGAGCTCACTCAGCACCTCTCGGGACGGCCCCGCGTGCGCAGCCGCCGCCTCGTCTTGAGGCATCTGCGCCATATCGTCACGCGCCGCCTCCGCGATCTCCTCGACCCGCGCGGGCGGGAGCGTCATCCGCAGCTCCCACACCGAGGGACCGAGCGGGGGGTCCTGGAGGCAGTAGAAGCTGACATCCTCCGCGTCCGCGGGTATCTCGGCCGGGAAGTGCGCCAGGTACTCGTGCCGCCCATAGCCCGACTCAGCCATGGCCGTCTCATAGCGGGCGGCATCGGTGATCGGCTCCGTTCCCCGGCTGACAGCCACCCCCACGTAGGCCCAGAATGCCAGCACCATGGCGAAGACCAGCGCCATGGCCGTGAGGCAGCCGCGCAGCGACGGCGTCTTCTCGGCCAGCCAGGCCCCCAGCAGCAGGATCGCGCCGGGGGAGAGCACCAGCACCGCCAGCCGCCAGGAGTGCTGCTCGGCGGAGACGGCCAGCAGCCAGATGTTGGCCGCCACGCCGATCGCCAGCAGCAGCCATCCCAGCCGGCGAAGGAGGGTCGCGCGCGGTCGCTGTTCGAGACTCGGTGCCGGCTGCAGCATGGTGGCGCCTCCCCGGGTCATTTCTCTACCGCACTGCCGCACGCCTCCCGCAGGCAGGCTTGCGAGGCTCTCCGGCGAATTAACTTCAGACAGCGGCATGTCCCGCCGGGACGTATCGGCCTGCACGAGGTAGTGGGAGGCATCTTACATGCGCACGGCAGTTCCCCTCTTGACGTTGTGCCTGGCAGCGGGGCTGAGCTGGGCCCGCACGCCCATCGATCATCATACCACCTTCTTCGCCAGCTTCGATTCCTCAGCGGAGCCTGACTACTGCGCCGGCGACTGGCGCGCCGCCCTCCGCGGGCATGCGGGGCTCACGGACGGTCGTTTCGGCAACGCCCTCTTGCTGCGCGAGGGCCAGCTCCTGAGCTACAGCGCGGACCAGAAGATCAACACCGCCGCGGGCACAGTCGAGTTCTGGCTCCTGTGGACGGAGCGTCTGGCGACGAACGAGGAGCACACCGTCTTCGTCTTCATCACCGAGAACAGCAACTACGTGCGCGTCAATAAGATCAGCCCTACGCGCCTGGGCATGGCCCTCAACGGCGGCCCGCCCGGCGACCTGCAGTGGCAGCGGGTGGATGTGGACCCCTCCGGCTGGGAGACGGACGTCTGGCACCACATCGCCGGCACCTGGGAGGGGGGGACCATCAAGCTCTTCGTTGACGGGGAGCTCGTCGATCAGAGCACCCAGGCCAACGGTCTGGCGGAGACGCCCGGCAGCCTCGATGTCGGCCCCGGTCCGCTGGTGCTCGACGAGCTGCGCATCTCCTCCATAGCCCTCCCCGCCGAGGAGATTGCCGCTCGGGCCTCCGCGCAGGGGGGACAGACGAGTTGGATGTACCTCACCGACATCGATCCGTCGGCCACCCACCAGACGCTCGCACAGGTCGGGATCGACGCGCAGGCGGCTATCGATGACCGGGAGCTCCCGCTGGTCATCGGACAGAGAGCCTACGCCCGTGGAGTCGCGATCCGCGCGCCGGGCTTCGTGGAGCTCCAGATCCCCGAGGGCTACGAGCGCCTGACCGGCAGCGCCGGGCTCAGCCCCTTCGGTGAGGAGGGCGCCGCGGCGAGCCTGGTCTTCTCCCTGGATGATCGGGAACTGCAGACCTACCCGGACCTGACGGCCCAGGGCGAGGCCACGCCGGTCGGCCTCGATATTCAGGGCGGCTCGACGCTGCGCATCGAGGCACGCGCGGCGGGCGAGACACCCGGTGCGGTGGCGGTCGTCGGCGATCTCATGGTCCTCGCGCCGGAGATCGAGGGGCCACCCTCCTTCTCGCGCGAGCTTGAGCGCGATGAGGTCACCATCCAGCAGATGCGCACGCGCGTTGCCGAGTTCGAGTTCGACCTGCCGGCGGCCCCCAAGGGCTACGTCGTCTACGCCGGCCACCCGGTGGATCGCATCGACCCGGCTCTCGAGCCGCTGGGGAAGGCCTTCCCCGAGGCGATGAGCATCCAGGCCGCGCCGGGGGAGTACGAGGCCGCGCAGTTCACCCTCTGCGCCGCGCGGGACCTGCCCTCCGTACAGGTGACGGCCGGGCCTCTCTCCGGCGACGCAGGCACGATCGCGGCCGAGCAGGTCACCGTGCACCTGGTGCGCCGGGTGCTGATGCGCCGGGGGTACTGGATGCCACGAAAGCCCGGCAACTACGAGGTCGTCTCGCGCTTCCTCTTCCCCAACCGCGAGTTCTGGCTGCCGGCGCGCAACCTCAAGCAGGTCTACATCCTGGTGCACGTGCCCGAGGACACTGCCGCGGGCGCTTACGAGGGCACGGTGCGCATCCAGGCCGAGGCCGCCCAGCCCACGGAGATGGCCCTGAAGCTGACGGTTCATCCCATCGACCTCATCCAGCCCAGGGACAAGCGATACGGAATGTACTACCGTATGAGGAACATGGTGGACCGACCCGAGCAGATGCACGCGGAGTTCGCCGACATGGCGGCCCACGGCTGCACCATGATCAAGGGCGGCGTGGGCATCGACTTCGCCACGGAGGAGGATGGCCCCGTCACCTGGGACTTCACCGCCCTCCGCACCATGCTGGAGGGCGGGCGGGAGCACGGCTTCTTCGGCGAGATTACCGTTTACGACAACCTCCCGCGTCTGGCGTCGCTGATGGGATACCAGGGCCTGGACGAGGAGGGGCAGGGCGAGCGAGTCTCAGACCAGGAGGACCTCCTCCAGGTGGCCCGCGAGTGCTTCGCGGAACTCAAGCAGCTTGAGAGCGAGTTCGAGGAGTACGAGTTCTTGCTCACGCACATGGACGAGGTGTTCGGGCGCGGTCGCCTGCCGCGCTACCTGGACTTCGCCGAGGTCATCCGCAAGACCAGCGACTTCCGCATCTACATCACGCTGCACATGATGCCCGGGCGCTGGGAGCAGTACATGCAGCGGTCCGACCGGTGGATCGACGTGCGCAGCATCAACGGCCACTCCCTGGAGGCGTGGCTCAAGTCCGGCCACGACTGGGACGACCTGGCGCGGATGCTTCGTGAGGCCGGCGACGATGGCTGGATGTACCACAACATGCGCGGCTCGTTCTTCCACGCGGAGTGGAACCGCTTCATCAACGGCCTGTTCATGTGGGCCTCCCCGCTGGAGGTGCACGTGCCGTGGATGTACTACTCCTTCGGCGGCAGCCCCTTCGATGACACCGACGCCGAGCGCTTCGACTTCGGCTACGCCTTCCCGCATCCCGATGATCCCACGCGGCTGATCTCCACGCTGCACTACGAGGCCTTCCGCGAGGGCTATGACGACATGCGCTACATCCGCACCCTCGAGGAGACCATCGAGCGGGGCCGGGCGGCGAACATCGACGTCGCGGAGGCTCGTAGGTGGCTGCGGGAGGTCCGGCGCATGATGCCGCAGCTGCCCGAGGACATCCAGGAGATCGACATGGAGAGCCCATACTCGGTGGCGGCCTCGCGCAGCTTCAGCGGCGCCGACTACGACGCCATCCGCGCCCAGACCGCCGCTCACATCATCGCCCTGCAGGAGGCGATGGAGGGCTGAGGCAGACGGGCCACGTAGACCGGCAATCGACAGAGGGCTCAGGCTCAGCGCCTGACACGGAGGCTCGATAGGCATGAGAGCGCGCAGCGTCACCGCAATCGCAGTCCTTGTGGCGGCCACGGCCGCCTGCGCTGAGGTGCCGACACTCACCACAGCCGTGCGCTGGGCAGAGGTGGGAGAGAAGGCGCCGCCGCCGGTGGACCTCTCACAGCGCAAGCAGGTGGTGATCCGGGAGCTGCCGTCCGCGCCAGAGATCGACGGCCGGCTCGATGACCCGGCCTGGCGGGGCGCGGCGCGGACCGACACCTGGATGGTCAACACCGGCGAGGCCCCCGCTCCCGTCCAGACCACCGCCTGGCTGGGCACCCATGATGGCCGCCTCCACCTGGGCATCAGGGCCGACGAGCCCAACCCCCAGGGGCTGGTGGCCTCCGTGCAGGAGGACGACGGGCCGGTGTGGAGCGACGACTGCATCGAGCTGTTCGTAGACGGGAACCTGGACCTGAAGACCGCCCGGCAGCTCGTCATCAACTCCATCGGCACCGTAGCCACGCTCGATCCCGGCGTCGGTGAGTGGGACCCCCCGGTGACCCGGGCGGCCGTCGTGGGTGAGGACGCCTGGTCGGTGGAGCTGGCCCTGCCCCTGTCGAGCCTGGGCATCACCGGCAGCGACTTCGGCCTCAACCTCTGCCGGGAGCGGCGCGCCGGGGGTGAGACCGAGCTGTCATGCTGGTCGCCGACCGGCGGGAGCTTCCACCAGCCCTCGGAGTTCGGGCTGGGGAGTCTCCCCGGCGGCTTTGTGCAGGCCTTCGGCGTCGGGGAGGGGACGGTCGGGCACAACAGGCTGACCGTCACGCTGGAGAACCCCGAGGAGCGGGAGCTGAGCCTCCGCCCGCGGCTGACCTGGTGGCAGGGCGAGAGCATCGCGCTGGAGCGCACGCTCGGGCCGTTCTCGCTGCAGCCCGGCGAAACGCGCGAGGTCAGCTTCGGCTATGACATCCGGGAGGCGGGGGCGCCGGTGCAGCTTGAGCTGGCCGTGCTGGACGAGGGCGGCCGGGTCCTGGCCCACCGGCAGGTCACCCAATCGGTCCAGGACGTCCTCGACATGGCCGTCAGCAGGCGGGTCCTCCCCCGCGGACATCGGCGGATCGGGCTGCGGGGCGCCATGCACCTGCAGCCCAACACGCTCGCGGACTCGCAGGTGGTCCTGGCGCTGTTCACGCTTCCCAACATGCTGCTGGTGGCCCGGGAGGAGATCGATCCGCAGGCGTCAGTGATGTGCGCAGAGCTACAGCTGCCGAACATTGCGCCCGGCGACTACAGCCTGCACCTGGTGCTGAAGCGACAGATCGGCCACGAGCCGCGCCGGATCGCGGAGGAGAAGATCACGCTGGTCGTCCTGGAGGAGGTGGCTGGCGACTGAACCGACCACCCCCTCCAATCCTACGGCGGATGCGGCCGGGAGCGCTCGTGCAGGTCATCCTGATGGTCTGGCTGACGGCCCTTCCCGTGGCCGCGCAGACCCTGCTGGTGCCCATGGATGACGTGCAGACGGATCACCTGCGGGCCTACGGGCTGACCTGGTGGTGCCTGCAGGAGCCGCGCGCCTACGAGTGCCAGTGGCTGCTCAACTACCGCGCCGGGAGCTTCGTGGTCCCCGACCGGGCGGACGTGCGGGCCCGCGCGGAGGAGCTTGGTGTGGCGGTGATGCCCATCTCCGCCCAGGATAGGGCCGAGATCGACGCCACGATCGAGCGCTCCAACATGCAGCGCCTGCACCTCACCAAAGCCCCTGAGATAGCGGTGTACACCCCGTCCTACACCGAGCCCTGGGACGATGCGGTGACGCTCGCGCTTACCTACGCTCAGGTGGAGTACGAGACCATCTGGGACCGTGAGGTTATGGCCGGCGCGCTGGCGCAGTACGACTGGCTGCACCTGCACCATGAGGACTTCACCGGCAACTACGGCAAGCTCTACTCCAACTTCGCCGACCAGGCGTGGTACCGCCGGCAGGTCATCGAGTCCCGCAGGGCCGCCGAGGAGCTGGGCTTCCCCAGCGTCCAGGCCTGCAAGAAGGCCGTGGCGGCCACCATCGCCGCCTGGGTGTCCGAGGGCGGCTTCCTCTTCGCGATGTGCTCGGCCGCCGACAGCCTGGACATTGCGCTGGCCACCCAGGGCGTGGATATCGTCGTGGCCCCCGTGGACGGCACGCCCATGGCCGCGGACGCGCAGGAGCGGCTGGACACCACCGCGACGCTGGCCTTCGAGGACTTCCGGCTGATCCTCGATCCGCTGACGCCCGAGGTGGCGAACATCGACGTGTCGCCCGGCGCCACCGCCATGGTCTCACAGGGCGAGGTCTTCGAGCTGTTCGAGTTCTCCGCCCGCCAGGACCCCATCCCCACCATGCTTACGCAGTGCCACGTGGGGCAGGTGGCGGACTTTCTGGGACAGACCACGGCATTCCGCCGCGACTGCCTCAAGGACAGCGTGGTGGTGCTGGGCGACTTCCCCGGCACCGAGCGTGTCAAGTACATTCACGGCGGCTACGTGGAAGGCACCTTCACCTTCCTGGGTGGTCACGATCCGGAGGACTACGCTCACATCATCGGCGAGGACCCCACCGACCTGTCCCTGCACCGGCACTCGCCAGGCTACCGG
>JBNGDZ010000091.1:0-12596 GCA_049975765.1 Armatimonadota bacterium | reverse complement strand
CCCTGGTGGCGAATGGCCCACTGCTGGGAGATGCCCTACTGCCACCAGGCCATCAGGGAGATGTGCCCCGCCTACACGAACCGCAGAGACTGCTGGCGCCTGGGCCGGGGCTGCAACTGCGACCCTTATCTGATCGAGTCCCTACTCCGCCAGGGCGCCGACAGGGATGTGCTGCCCGAGGAGGTGACGGAGTACACCCGCTCAGATCTGACCGGCGATCGGGTGGCCGGCAGAGAGCGGACGCGGCAATGCCGCGACTGCCCCATCTTCAACGAGCACCAGCGGCAGAAGTTCCGTCTTCTCAACCCCATTATCATCATAGCCGCTGTCGTGGGGCTGGGGTTTGCGTACCCCATCGTCCGCAGGCTGTACACCGGCTTTATCGCCTTCATGGCTGCACTCGCAGAGCGCTTCGCCTTCGGCACTCAGGTGCCGGTAGGGCGCTGGGTGCAGCGGCTGGACAGCCCCGCGGTGTGGGTGTTCTTCTACATCATCCTGGGGCTGCTGGCGATGTCCTACGTGCTGAAGGCCGTCGAGTGGGCGGTGTTGCGGCGGAAGATCATCTGATTGATGGTGCTTGTGCTGGAAGAACGCGGGACGTCCGGGCCCGCCGGCCCGGGCGCCTGTGCGTGCGGTAGGTGAGAGATTACGCCGCGCGAGTCACCGCGATCGCGCGCACCGTCGTGTGGCCTCGGATATCGGTCGCGCTGACCACGACCATTCCCTCCGGCGCGTCCGCGATGGGCACCTCCGCCGCGAAGCGGTTCCTGCGGTCGAGCTTCACGGGGCTCCCGTTGATGGTAACCTGCGCGCCGGGCTCTGCTATCCCGGAGACCGTCAGCGTCCTATCGTCCGCATCGACAGTGACCTCGGGTCCGAGGTCCAGGTCCAGTCGAGGGCCGATGATGCCCTGCTGCTGTGCCCAGTCGAGATCCCCGGTGGCTGGCATCACGGACGGCGCGGAGCCCTCCACGACCATGGCCTGCTGTCCGGGCTGCACCGTCTCGGCGCTGGCGTCGGCCTCAAGCGACACCGCCCCCTCATAGACCGCCAGCGTGGTTTCGCCTGTCTCACCGACGCCCACGTAGAACACCGTCCCTCGCACCCCCGCAGTGGCGGTGGGAGTGCGGATCTCGAACTTGCTCTCGCTCCGGAGCATCGTGAGCACACGCGCCCAAATGTGACCGGCATCCAGCTCGAACAACGACGTTGCCTTTTTCGTACTCGTATTCAGAGAGCACTTACGAACCTTGATGGAGGTCTTGGGGCCGAGGCGGATGCGAGAGCCGTCCACCCAGTTGAGCGTGACTGTACTGTCAACTCCGGTCTTCACGGCGGAGCCCGCCAGCACGTGCTCGGTGGCCCCCAGCGGCTGGAACTCCGCATTGCCGCGGGCCCGGACGTAGACGTCACCGACCACGTCGCTGACCGAAGCGATGCGCTGCACGACGACCAGCGATTGCACCATCAGGATGCCCAGGAACATGAAGACTACCAGGACCCCGATGAGCAGAACGACGGATTTGCGCATGTCGCCTTCCCCGTTTATACTGCTGATGCGGTACAGGGGAGCGCACGAGCGCCCGCGCTCCCGCCTTGGTGATACCCGCGTCACGGCGCCGGTAAACTCCGCCGGTACGGCGCCCAGGCCGGGAATGCAGGCTCCTGGACGCCTATCATGAGCGGCTCCGAGGTCGCGCTCCGTAGAAGATTGGCGTGGTTGATGGCCGTCGTGGTGGCGGCTGTGCTGGTGTTGCGCTTCTCCCCAGCGTTGACGGTCCTCGACCACCTGGAGCTGCGCACGATCGATTGGCGCTTCCTCCACCGGGGCCCGCGGGCGCCCGATCCCCGCATCGTGATCCTGCAGGTGGACGAGCAGAGCATCCGCGAGGTGGATCGCTGGCCGTGGCGCCGCAGCCGGTTCGCCGAGGTCATCCGCCGCCTCCACGAGGCCGGCGCACGCGCGATCGCCTTCGACATCTTCTTCGCCGAGGCCGAGGCCGGCGGGGGCGTGAGCAGTCAGGCCTCCCAGAGGGCCTCCGACAGGGAGCTGGTGAGGGCCACCCGGCAGGCAGGGATGGTGTATCACGCGGCCTTTGGTCACGCCCTGGGCGAGGAGCCGACGGGCCGGACAGCGGAGGCGTTGGCGGACCAGAGCTGGTCATCCGCCCGGGTCGTGGAGAGCTCCGGTCTGGACGCCGCTGCGGAGCTGTTTGAGGTCGGCGAGGTCACCTCCCCGCTCCCGGACCTGATCGATGCGGCCGCGGGGGTGGGGTTCGTCAACGTCGTGGACTCGGGCGATGGCGTCTATCGCCACGTGCTCCCCGTCGTCAGGCGCAATGGGATGCTGTTCCCGTCTCTGCCGGTGGCGGTCGCCGCCAGCGTGCTGGAGGTGCGCCCCGAGCAGGTCGTGGTCAGGCCCGGCGCCGCGGTGGACCTGGGCGGGCGTCGCCGCATCCCCATCGACTCCATGGGGCGGATGCTGGTGGACTTCGCCGGCGGCACGGGGACCTTCCCCTACGTCTCAGCGGCCGAGCTGCTGGGCGGTGAGCCGGCGGAGGCGCGCGCCCGGTTCGAGGACCGCATCGTGCTCGTGGCGGTCACCGCACCAGGGCTGTATGACCTGCGGGCCAGCCCCTTCGACAGCGTCTACAACGGTGTGGAGACGCAGGCCAACGCGCTGGCGAACATTCTGGAGGGGCGGTTCCTGCGCCAGGCGCCCGGTGAGAGCTGCCTGCTCATCGTACTGCTGCTGGCGGCGGTGCTCTACGTGGGCCTGTCGCGTCTGCGGCCGAGGTGGGCTGTGGCCCTGGTGCTCGCGCTGGGGGTGGGCTACAACTGGCTGGCGCTGGCGCTGTTCAGCGGCTCCGGGCTGGTCATCGAGGTAGCGACGCCAAACGCCGTGCTGCTGGGCTGCACGCTCGCGGCGTTGGTGGTGCGGCTGCTGGGGGAGGAGAGCGAGCAGGAGCGCGTCCGGGAGGCGCTGTCGCGGTTCGTGCCGGAGGCGATCATGGAGCGGGCGGTGGATGAGGACCCCACCATGCTCCTGCGGGGGCAGCGCCGAGTGGTCACCGTGCTCTTCGCGGATCTGCGCAGCTTCACGGCCAAGTCCGAGGAGATGCCGCCCGAGGAGACCGTGGAGCTGCTCAACCGCTTCTTCGCGCTGGTGCAGGAGACGATCTTCGAGTTCGAGGGGACGCTCGATAAGTACATGGGCGATGGGCTGATGGCCTTCTGGAACGCGCCGGTGAGCCAGCCTGACCACGCCGTCGCAGCGGTGCGAACCGCGGTGCACCTGCAGCGGCGCATCGAGTACAACCAGGCGGAGTGGGAGTTCTACGGCATGCCGGAGCTGGCCGCCGGGATCGGCATCAGCACCGGCGAGGCGGTGGTGGGGTACGTGGGGACGCGCGAGCGCATGCAGTACACGGCCATCGGGGCGCACGTGAACCTGGCGGCGCGCCTGGAGGCCATGACCAAGGAGCTGGGCGCGCGGACGCTGATCAGCAGCAGCACCTACCAGCTCGTGGCCGAGGCCGTGGAGGTCCGGCCACTGGGGCCGGTGCAGGTGCGAGGCTTCTCCGAGCCCGTCGAGGTCTACGAGGTGCTGGACTTGCTTTCAGGCTGATTCGGCCTCGGCGGGCCGGCCCACCGCCGTGACGTATACCGCCACCTCGCTGCGGCTGTCGATGCCCACGAGCCCGGCCACCTCATCATCGAAGAAGGCCGCAACGTTGCAGGCTCCCAGACCGAGGGCCTCGGCGGCGAGCTGAAGCTGCGCCCCCAGGTGCCCGGCGTCGAGGTAGAGGTAGCGGTAGGCCCGGTTCTGGTACTTCCACGCGCAGCGGGCGACCACGGCGCCCCACACGAACACTGCGCCGGCGCTCTCCATCCAGCTCTGCCCCAGGCAGGCCTGGGCCAGGTCGCCGGAGTAGTCCCCGTCCGCAAGCATCCCCAGAGCGTGGCCGCGGACGTCGTAGTGGTAGACGCCCTCAGGAAGCTCCTCCACGGCCTGGGCGACCACGTAGGTCTCATTGGGGTAGAGTGCGCCCGCGGAGGGGGCCGCGCGCAGCTCCATGTCGTGCACCTGGCCGGTGACGCCCTGGCTGGCCCAGAGAAGCTGCGACAGCTCCTGGAGGCCCAGCGGCTGACCGGTGAAGCGGCGCTGGGAGCGGCGGTCGCGGATGAGGTCCCACAGGCCCTCGCCGCCCTGGACTCTCGGCTCCGGAAGCTCGACGCGGTCGAGGTAGTCCTGGTATACCTTGTAGGTGGGGGGCGGAGCGGCCCAGGCGGCGACCTGCGGGACCGGCCTGCCGCGGACGTACTTCGTGGCCTCCTGAAACTGCGGACCGATGTTGGTGGGCACGGTGTTCATCGATTGCGCCCCTTCCTGGCACTGCCCCTTGACACTTCCGGATGCTGAGTGCGGGCTCAGGCTTGTCGGTTGCGGGCGGGGCGCCCCCGCCCGCGCGTTCCACCGACACTCAGAGCTCGCGCCGCGGATGCCGGACGGCAGGTTCGCCGCTTAGCTACACTGGGAGTAGCCGCAGTCGCGGCAGACGTTGCATCCGCCCTCCTGCACCAGCCTTCCGCCGCACTCGGGGCAGGCGCCGGCGTGGCCGAAGGCCCTGCCGTCGAAGTCCATGGCAAGCTGCTCGCCCTCGGGCAGGATCTCCCGCTCGATGGCCTTGGCCACGGCGTCGGCGCAGGAGAGGATACGCCCCCCGCCCGGCTCCCAGGCGGGCATGTGGCAACTGATACCGTGGAGCTGCTTGATGATCTGCTCGGCCGGAATCCCGCAGCGGAAGGCCAGCGACACCAGGCGGGCGATCGCCTCGGCCTGCGAGGCCGCGCACCCGCCGGCCTTGCCCATGGTCGCGAACAGCTCGAAGGCCCCACGCTCATCACGGTTGATGGTGACATACAGCTTCCCGCAGCCGGTGGGCATGGCGCGCGTGGAGCCCTGCACCACCTGCGGCCTGGGGCGCGGCGACACCTCGCGAGCCGGCTCCCGGGCCTTCTCGGTCTTGCCGGTGGTGAGCACCTGCTCCTCGCGGGAGCCGTCGCGGTAGATGGTAACGCCCTTGCAGCCCAGCTCGTAGGCCAGGCGGTAGACATGCTCCACGTCGTCCACGGTGGCCTCGTTGGGGAAGTTGACGGTCTTGGAGACCGCGTTGTCGGTGAACTCCTGGAAGGCGGCCTGGATGCGGATGTGCCACTCCGGCGTGATGTCATGGGCGGTGACGAACAGCTCGCGGACGTCCTCGGGGACCTCCTCGAGGCCGTGCAGCGTGCCCCTGGCGGCGATCTCCTTCATCAGCTCCGGGGAGTAGAACTCGCGCTCCCGGGCGATGCGCTCGAAGATGGGATGGACCTCCAGGAGCTGGTCCTCGTCCAGCACGTGGCGGGTGTAGACGACAGCGAAGAGCGGCTCGATGCCCGAGGAGCAGCCGGCGATGATGCTGATGGTGCCGGTGGGCGCGATCGTCGTGACGGTCGCGTTGCGCAGCGGCTCCATCCCCTCCTGCTCCCACCTCGAACCCTCCCAGTTGGGGAAAGGGCCGCGCTCCTGTGCAAGCTGCTGCGACCTGGTCCGCGCCTCCTGCGTGATGAACTGCATGACCTTCTCGGCCATGTGTACCGCCTGCTGGCTGTTGTAGGGGATGTCCAGCAGAATCAGCATGTCGGCGAAGCCCATGATGCCGAGGCCGATCTTGCGATTGGCGCGGGTGTTCTCAGCGATCTCGGCCAGCGGCAGGTTATTCATGTCGATGACATTGTCGAGGAAGTGCACCGCGCGGTGGACGGTGTCGCGCAGGTAGTCCCAGTCAATGCCGGCGGCCTCGCCTGTGCCCCGGACCATCTTTGCCAGGTTGATCGAGCCCAGGTTGCAGGACTCGTAGGGGAGCAGAGGCTGCTCGCCGCAGGGATTGGTGGCCTCGATCTCGCCGACGTGGGGGGTGGGGTTGTCCTCATTGATGCGATCGAGGAAGACAACGCCCGGGTCGCCGCCCGCCCAGGCCAGTTCCGCCATGCGGTGGAAGACCTCCCGGGCGTCCAGCGAGCCGACGGTCTCGCCCGTGCGGGGGTTGATCAGGTCGAACTGCTCGTCCCGCTGCAGCGCATGCATGAACTCCTCGGTGGCGCCGGCGGAGAGGTTGAAGTTGGTGAGCTGCGTCTGGTCGGACTTGACCTCGATGAACTGCATGATGTCGGGGTGGTCGATGCGCAGCACTGCCATGTTGGCCCCGCGCCGCACTCCGCCCTGCTTGATGGCCTCGGTGGCGGCGTCGAAGACCTTCATGAAGGAGACCGGCCCGCTGGAGACGCCGCGCGTTGAGCTGACGATGTCGTCGGCAGGGCGCAGACGGGAGAACGCGAACCCGGTGCCGCCACCGCTCTTGTGGATCAGCGCGGTGTTCTTGACGGCCTCGAAGATGCTCTCCATGGAGTCCTCCACCGGCAGCACGAAGCAGGCCGAGAGCTGCTGGAACTCGCGGCCGGCGTTCATGAGGGTGGGGGAGTTGGGGAGGAACTCCTGGCGGGCCATCATCTCGTAGAACTGGTCCGCGAGGGCCCTGACCTGCACGTCGCTGGCGCCGTAGTTGCCGTCGGCGGAGGCGATGTTCTCGGCGACGCGCCGGAACATGTCCTCCGGCCGCTCGATGACGTTCCCCGCCAAGTCCTTCTTCAGGTAGCGCCGGGCAAGGACGGTCAGAGCATTCTCTGACAGCTCCAGGTCCGTCTCGATGGTGGTGGACATGGTGCGCCTCCGTGGGGCCTGGATGAGGCGGGCGCGCCTGAAGCGGAGCCCCGACCGCTGTTGAGCAAGCACGCCTAAGTTTCGCGCGAAAGGCTACACGGACCTCTACGGTAACGCGCCTGGGCACGCGCCGTCAAGACCGATCTCCCGACCGCCGGGCGGCCTTCGCTCCGCCCACAGCACCGTGCCTGCTCTGGTGAGACTCTGTTAGGCGCCGGCGCGGCACCCTCCTCCCCGGGGTTGCCAAGGAAACGGGGCTGGGCCGGAGTTGCGACACCCCGGGCGCGAGCCCGGGGTGTCGTGGAGTCTCGCAGGCCCCGACCGGGCCTACTCCGCCTGCGTCTGCAGCGCCTCGCGGACGACCTTGGCGACGGCGCAGACGTGCGCGCCCTCATCGGGCGAGACGAGCTTCACGCCCTGGGCGTTGCGGCCTGTGCGGCGGATATTCTCGACGGGCATTCGGATCAGCACGCCCGCCGAGGTGATGCACATGATCTGATCGTCGTCTTCGACAACCTCGGTCCCGATGACCGGTCCCGTGCGCTCGGTCACCTTCATGGTGATCAGTCCCAGCCCGTGGCGCGACTGGGGTCGGTATTCGCTCAGGGGCGTGCGCTTGCCGAGGCCCTTTTCGGCGACGACCAGCAGGTCGCGTTCGTCGTTCTTCTCGACGCATACGGCCGAGACGAGCGCATCGCCCTCACGCAGCTTGATGGCGTTCACGCCGCGGGCGTTGCGGCCCATGGGCCGCACCTCGTCCTCGTCGAAGCGGATCGCCATGCCCTGACGCGTGGTGAGAAGGACATCCTTGGTACCGTCCGTCCACAGCACCCAGCGGAGCTCGTCGTCATCCTCGAGTCTGATGCCGATGAGGCCCCTGTTCCGCAAGGTGGTGTCGTACTCTTTCAGCTCGGTCTTCTTGACGTAGCCGCCGTCGGTGACCATCATCAGGTAGCCGCCCTGATCGTAGTTCTCGACCGGCAGCCAGGCCGTGATGTTCTCGCCCTCCTCGAGCGGCACGATGTTGCTGATGGGCGTGCCACGCGCCTGGCGGGAGGCCAGCGGCGCCTGCCAGGCCTTGGCGCGGTAGACGTTGCCGCGGTTGGTGAAGAAGAGGATCAGGTGGTGTGTGGTCGCCACGAAGATGTCCGCGACGGTGTCCTCCTCCTTCTTCGTCAGCGCCAGGATCCCGCGGCCGCCGCGGCGCTGCACCCGGTAGGTGTCAACGGGCATTCGCTTGATGTAGCCGTCGCGGGTGATGGTGATCGCCATGTCCTCCTGGGCGATGAGGTCCTCGGTGTCGATGTCGTCGGCCTCGGACTGATGGATCTTCGTTCGGCGCTCATCGCCGTGGCGGCGGGCCACGGCCCGCAGCTCTCGCTTGATCACCCTGGACTTCTCGTCCTCCGAGGAGAGGATCTTGTTGTAGCCGGCGATGTCCTCCTCAAGGCTCTCCCGCTCGCTGGTCAGGTCCTCGTAGGACAGCCGGGTGAGCTGGCTCAGGCGCATGTCCAGGATGGCGTCGGCCTGAGCCTGGCTGAAGTCGAACTCGCTCATCAGCCCCTCGCGGGCGGCGCTGCGGTTGTCGCTGGCGCGAATCAGCGCGATGATGTCGTCGATGACATCCAGCGCGCGCAGCAGGCCCTCCACGATGTGCAGCCGGGCCTCGGCCTGCTTGAGCAGGTACTTGGTGCGGCGCGTGACGACCTCGCGGCGATGCGCCAGGAACTCGCTGATGAGGTCCTTCATGGTGCACTGCCGGGGGACCAGCGAGTCCCCGATCTTCACCAGCGCCAGCAGATTCGCGTTGAAGTTGGTGCGCATCTGGGTGTGCTTGTAGAGGTTGTTGAGCACCACGTCGGTGTTGGCATCGCGCTTGAGCTCGATGACCACGCGAATGCCGTTGCGGTCGGACTCGTCGCGCAGGTCGGAGATGCCGTCGAGCTTCCCCTCATTGACCAGGTCCGCGATCTGCTCCAGGAGGTTGGCCTTGGAGACCTGGTAGGGGAGCTCGGTGACGATGATGGCGTCGCGGTTGCGGGGCAGCGGCTCTGGGACGGCCCGGGCCTGCATGGTCACGGAGCCCTTGCCGGTGGTGAAGTAGCTACGAATGGTCTTGGTGCCCAGGATCATGGCCCCGGTGGGGAAGTCGGGGCCGGGGATGTACTTCAGGAGGTCCTCCGGCTCCAGGTCCGGGTCATCCAGGAGTGCGATGGCGGCCTCCACGACCTCGCCGAGGTTGTGCGGCGGCAGGCTCGTGGCGTAGCCGACGGCGATGCCTGCGGTGCCGTTGCACAGCAGGTTGGGGAAGGCCCCCGGCAGCACCTCCGGCTCCTGAGTGCGCTCGTCGTAGTTGGGCTGCCAGTCCACCGTCTCCTTGTCCAGGTCCTCCAGCATGTCCATGGCGACCGGCGACAGCCGGGCCTCGGTGTAGCGCGGGGCGCCGGCGGGGTCGCCGTCGATGGAGCCGAAGTTGCCCTGCGGGTCCACCAGCGGGTAGCGCATCGAGAAGTCCTGCGCCATGCGCACCAGGGTGTCATACAGTGCCTGGTCGCCGTGCGGGTGGTAGGTCTTCATGGTCTCGCCGACGATGGAGGCGCACTTGGCGTGGGCGCGGTCGGCGTAGAGGCCCTCGTCGTGCATGGCCAGCAGGATGCGCCGCTGGGAGGGCTTGAGGCCGTCCCGGGCGTCCGGCAGCGCCCGCGCCACGATGACGCTGAGCGCGAACTGCATGAAGGAGTCCTCCATCTCCTGATGGAGGGGGATGGTATCGACGCCGTTCTCGACGATCTCTTCTGCCATTGGATGCTCCCGGTGATGGGACTGTCAGTGAGCGGCCGGGGCGAGCTCTCGCGCCCCGGCCGGTGTATTATCGGGCGGCCCGGGGCCTCACGCCCACAGGTCGAGGTTGCGCTCGTCCTGGGCGTGCTCGCGGATGAACTCCCGGCGGGGGGCGACCTTTGAGCCCATCAGCGTGCTGATGACCCGGTCGGCCTCCGCCGCGTCCTCCATGGTCACCTGGCGCAGCACCCGGTGCTCGGGGTCCATGGTGGTGTCGGCCAGGTCGTTGGGGTTCATCTCCGAGAGGCCCTTGAAGTAGTTGACCGTCATGCGGCGGTTGCCCAGCTCCTCCTGCAGGCGCGCCAGCTCGTTGTCGTTGAGCGCGTAGTAGGTCTTGGAGCCCACCTTCACGCGGTAGAGCGGGGGCTGGGCGATGTAGAGGTGCCCCTCGCGGATCAGCGGCTGCATGTAGCGGTAGAAGAAGGTCAGGATCAGGGTGCGGATGTGCGAGCCATCGACGTCGGCGTCGGCGAGGATGATGATGCGGTTGTAGCGCAGCTTGGAGAGGTCGAACTTGCTGGAGGCCTCCCCGTTCTCGTGCTCCTCCTCGTCCTCGCCGCCCTCGCCGTTGAGCGAGAAGCCGGCGCCGAGGGCGGTGATCATGGCCTGGATCTCGGCGTTGTCCAGGATCTTGTCAACGCGGTTCTTCTCCACGTTGATGATGACGCCGCGCAGCGGGAGGATGGCCTGGGTGCGGGCGTCGCGGGCCTGCTTGGCGTTGCCGCCGGCGGAGTCGCCCTCCACGATGAACAGCTCGGACTCCTGGGGGTCGCGGGAGGCGCAGTCGGCCAGCTTGCCGGGCATGCCGGCGGTGGAGAGAGCGGTCTTGCGGGTGGCCTCCGCGGCCTTGCGGGCGGCGTCGTTGGCCCGCGCGGCGGTGATGCAGTTGCTCACGATCCGCTTGGCGTCGCGCGGGTGCTCCTCAAGGTACTCGCCGAAGCACTCGTAGACGATCGAGTAGACCATCCCCTCGACCTCGGAGTTGCCCAGCTTCGTCTTGGTCTGGCCCTCGAACTGCGGGTCCATGTGCTTGAGGGAGAGCACGGCCGTCATGCCCTCGCGGACCTCGTCGCCGGTGAAGTTGCGCTCCTTCTCCTTGCGCAGCCCGTTGCTGAAGGCGTAGTTGTTGACCACGCGGGTGACGGCGGTCTTGAAGCCGGACAGGTGCGTACCGCCCTCCGCGGTGTGGATGGCGTTGACGTAGGAGAGAATGTTCTCGTGGACGCCGTCGTGGTACTGGATGGCGATCTCGACCTCGGTGTCGTCCTGCTCCCTGAGGAAGTGGATGGGCTTGTGGATGGTGTCCTTGCCCTCGTTGAGGTACTCGACGTACTCCACGATCCCGCCCTTGTGGTGATAGACCTCCTGGCGCGGCTCGCCGTTCTCGTCGCGGGCCTCCTCGCGAAGGTCCGTGAGGGTGATCTCCACGCCGCCGGCCAGGAAGGACAGCTCCCGCAGGCGGGCGGCGATGGTGTCGAAGTCGAAGTCGGTAACCGAGAAGATCTCGGGGTCGGGCATGAAGGTGATGGTCGTGCCGGAGCCCTTGGCCTTGCCCCTGTCCTCCAGATCGGTGACCGGGAGGCCGCGCTCGTAGCGCTGGAAGTGCTTGCGCCCGTCGCGGACCACCTCCACCTCCAGCCACTCACTCAGAGCGTTGGTGCATGAGACGCCGACACCGTGCAGACCGCCCGAGACCTTGTAGGAGGAGGAGTCGAACTTGCCACCGGCGTGGAGCATGGTGAGGACGACCTCGACGGCGGGGCGCTTCTCGGTGGGATGCTCGTCCACGGGGATGCCGCTGCCGTTGTCCACGACGGTGGCGCTGCCGTCCTCGTTGAGGGCGATGGAGATCTCGTCGCAGGCCTCCGCAAACACCTCGTCGATCGAGTTGTCGATGACCTCATTGAGGATGTGGTGCAGGCCCCGCTCAGCGGTGGATCCGATGTACATCGCCGGTCGGCGCCGCACGGCCTCGAGGCCCTTGATGACCTGAATCGACTTGGCGGTGTACTCTCGCTTGGGCATCTGCGGTTTGCTCCTTCGATGGTGGGCCACGGGAGTCGCATGACGGCTGCGCCGGCGACCGGCCTATGAGGAGTCCATGCCAGTGGACAGAAGGCGCCAGGGCATCGGCGGAGCGTGGGTGTGCTTGCCCCTCTGCCTGCCTCCGTCAGTGGTGCCTCCGTTGCCTCGATTGGCGCCGCCCAGACGCCGGCTGCGACCCGTGCTGTTGCCACGACTCGATGCCGCGGCGAAGCCCCGGCAGCGTGGTTTGCTCAGGGGGCGGGAGGGCCAGTTTGCAGTCGCCGGAATGAGCTCTTCCCTCGTCCCTCCCACGCTCTCGAAGTATACCAGAATCGCCCACTGCCGTCAAGCCTCAGGTGGGCGCGTGGAGAGGCCGTGAGCAGGCCGAATGCAGCCTCTGAAAGCCTGCCGCCGGACTGGCGTTTTGTCCAAGATTATGGGGATGAACCTTGACATATCTCACGGCCTGCGACCTGCCAGGTCGCGGGCGCCTTTGCTGCGTTGGTCAGCCTTCGGGAGGGCGACAGGGAGGCCGGTGGCGGCGCCGGGGGCCGCGCCCGTTCCGGCGCGCCCGCACGGGGCGAGAAGGTATGGTTTCGCGGATGCGGAAACTGCGCCGGGGACCACAGTTCGTGGTCCCGTACGCGCGCTGTGGAGAGACCTTCGACAGACGGGAAAGGACAGGTTGATGATGGCTGAGACGATTCGTGTCGGAGCGATTGGCTCGGGGGGCAATGCCCGGGGGCACATGCGGCGGCTGCAGGCCATCGATGACGTGAAGCTGGTGGCGATCACCGACCCCAGCGACGAGGCCCTCAAGCTGGCCGCGAAGGATGTGAAGGGCGCGAAGGGTCTGCCGACCTTCGACGACCACACGAAGATGCTGGAGGCCGTGGAGATGGACGCGGTGGTCATCTCCACGCCCCACACGCTGCACTACGAGCAGATCATGGACAGCCTCGCCGCG
>JBNGDZ010000090.1:6232-12634 GCA_049975765.1 Armatimonadota bacterium | reverse complement strand
ACAACTGGGACATCCAGCGCGTGGACGAGGGCACGGCGGTGGTGCTGGAGGCCGGCCGCCCCCGCGCCGCGGTCAGCATCAGCCCCGGCGGTCTGCTCGACACCGACGCCGCTATGGCCTGGATCGGCCGGCGCCAGGTGGTGCTCTGCGACGCCAGCCACCTGGCCGAGGCGGTCCGCGCCGACGGCCAGATCGACCTCAGGATCGACCTTCCGTCGGGGGAGATATGGGCGTCCGCCGATGAGCCGACGCGGGTGACCGTCGCCGGCGGCGAGCAGCTCGACGTGGGCCAGGAGGGCCACCGGGAGGTGTCGCTGCCCGAGGGCGCCACCACGCAGTGGCGGCGCGCGGCCAGGTCCGCGCTGCAGGGCGCTGCAGCCCGGGCGCAGTTCGGTCGGGGAGGCGAGTCGCCCGTGGAGCCCCCGGAGGGTCTGCGGCGGGCGTGGGAGGTCCCGGCCGCCGTGCACGAGGAGCAGCCCCAGCCGGCCATCGAGATGGAGGTGCACGACCTCGACGGCGACGGCGCGGACGAGGTCCTCGCCATCCGCGGGCGCTACCTGGCGGCCATCGCCACCGACGGCTCGGTCCGCTGGCAGTTCGATGGCACTGATGAGCTCTACGCCTGCGGCGCCTATGACATCGACGGGGACGGCGGCCTGGAGGTGTTCTGCGGCGGCAAGAGCAAGGTCCTTTACGTCCTGGACACGGACGGGACGCTGCTGCGCGAGCACCCCATCGAGACCTACTGGCGCGTCTCCCGCACCACCATTCACGAGCCACGGCTGGATGACGTCCTCGTCAGAGACTTCGATGGCGACGGCCAGTGGGAGGCCGCGATGGGGACCGTGGACGGCTTCACGCAGGTCATCAACTCCGACTTCTCGCAGCGCTGGATCTTCGGCGAGACCAACCACGGAACCACGGAGCTGCAGGCGGTGGACGTTAACGGCGACGGCGTCGAGGAGCTGGCGGTGGGCAATCGCTACGGCAAGCTCTTCGTGCTCAGCGTGGAGGATGGCAGCCGGATGGGCTATCGCGGCTCGGAGCTGGGGGACGTGCAGATGCGCGTGGCCGACCTCGACCGCGATGGGATCTACGAGATGCTCAACGGCTCGGCAACCGGCGTCTTCAAGTGCGGTCAGGTGGGCAGCCGCGAGGTCCTCTGGGAGTTCAGCAACTTCGGCTACGCCTGGCGGGACATCAAGGTGGCCGACCTCGCCGGCGGTGAGGACCTGCAGGTGGCCTGCTGCTCGGACACCGGCTACGTCTATCTGCTGGACGCCGCCGGCGAGCAGATCGCCAGTCGCAACCTGCACTCGGCCGTCCTGAATCTGGCGCTGGTGCCCGGCGGCGAGCGGCCCCTCATCGCGGCGGGCTGTCTCTCAGGCATGGTGTACCTTCTCGATGGCGAGCTCGATGAGGTGGGGCGCTTCCCGGCCGGCTCGCAGGTGAACTGGGTCGCCGCTGCAAACGCGCCCGACGGCCCCACCATCGCCGCCGCGCTGCAGGATGGGCGGGTGGTGGGCCTGCGGCCGTAGCCATTCCTGCTGGGGGCGATTGCGTCCTCAGCCCACGCGGGAAGACGTATGCGTCGCCCATGCCCACGGACCGTCCGCGGCCTTGCGGTGTTCTCTCAACCGGAGGTGTTCGACCATGTCAGATATGCTTGCCGTCCTCGCGGCTCTCACGCTATGCGCCGCCGCAGTCTGCCAGCAGGACCTGCCGCCGGACGTCGCGCGGCACGTCGTCCCGCTGGAGGTCACCGTCCCGGAGGAGACGCCCGGCTCCATGATCGCCGCCGACCTGGACGGACAGTGGCCGATGGAGCTGCTGGTCACCGCGCCCGGATACCTCGGCGCGTACGCAACCGATGGATCGCGCCTGTGGTCCCGCCAGGTGGATATCCGCGTGGGCGGGCAGTCGGAGTCGCAGGGCCTCCCCGGCCATCACGGCCCGGGCGTGCAGGCCGCGGACATCGACGGCGACGACGCCACCGAGGTGCTCTTCCTCACGCAGGATGACACCGTTCATGTGCTGCATGGCGCGACGGGCGAGGAGGAGTGGTCTGCGACCGTCCCGCACCCGGACGGCGCACAGCGTTGGGAGCACCTCGCGGTCGCGGGCTTCAGGGGCGAGGGCGACCGGGACGTGCTGCTGCAGGCCACCAACGCCGAGGGCTACCGCATGGGGCGCTACGTGGCCGCCTTCGCGCTTGAGGATTTGCGCGAGGGGCGGATCGATCCCCTATGGCGGCGCGATGACTTCCTCTCCTGCGCCCACAACGGAGCGCGGCTGGCGGACATCGACGGCGATGGCCGCGATGAGGTGCTCGGCGGCACGCTCCTCGACGATGATGGCACGATCACCTTTCGCTTTCCGGTGCGCGGGCACCTGGACTCCATCTACGCCTGTGATGTGCGCCCGGACCTACCCGGCCTGGAGGTGGTGACGCTTGAGGAGGGCGGCCAGGGCGAGGAGCGCAACCGCGTCTTCGTCGCTACCCGCGACGAGCTGCTTGTCTCCACGCACTTCGAGCATCAGGAGCCCCAGAACGCGGCCGTGGGCCGCTTCGACGCCTCGCGTGACGGCCTGCAGGTCTGGTGTCGCAGCCGCTACAACGAGCACCAGAAGCCGTTTGTCTTCAACGCCCGCGGTGAGCTGATCGCCGACTGGGAGATGGATGACGTGGCGCCGGAGGGCTGGACGACGGCGGGGGTGGAGGTCATCTGGACCATCGACTGGAGTGGGGGAGAGCGGCAGCTTGCGGCGGCCAAGGAGCGGCACACCTCCGGCGATGCGTGCGTCTTCGACCCCATCACCGGGGAGTTCCTGGTGCGGATCCCGGAGACCGCCTCCCGGCTATACGTCGCGGACGTGCTGGGGGACTGGCGGGAGGAGCTTGTGGTCTGGAACGCCGATGAGCTTCACATCTACGAGAACACCGCGCCCAACCCTCGACCCGACCACGAGCGGCTCTGGACACAGCAGCACTACCGGCGCGCCAAGCAGGTCTGGAACTACTACAGCCCGTGAGACGCCGGGCAACGGCGAACCGCCGGGCGTGAACGTAGTCGCGCCCCGCCAGACGACTCGGCAGGACAACAGCGGACGTGAACGGAGCGGCAGCGATGTTCCGATACTCGCGCGCACTCGTATTGCTGGCGCTGTCGCTTTCTATCGTGCCAGGTCGCGCACAGGAGGAACCACCGCCGATGAACCCGCTCAACCGCTTCCCTCGCATGATGCAGGAGTATGTGGTCGCGCGAATCCGCGCGGCCGACGCGGCGAACCACGCCTGCATCATGGCGCTTGAGAGCGCCGACCAGGCACGGCAGTACGTGGCGGAGCTGCGCACGAAGCTGCCGATGATGTTCGGAGAGCTGCCCGAGCGCGCCCCGCTGAGGCCCCACATCGTCGGCAGCCTCGAGCGCGACGACTTCGTCATCGAGAAGGTGATCTTCCATAGCCGCCCGGACTTCCCTGTCACTGCGAACCTGTATCTACCACGGGAGGCGCAACCGCCCGCGCCAGCGGTGATCGTCCCGTCCGGCCACAGCCACGAGGGCAAGGCCGCCGACTACAACCAGGCGGCGTGCCAGATCCTGGCGCGCAACGGATTCGTGGCGCTGGCCTACGACCCCATCGGCCAGGGCGAGCGCCTCCAGTACCCCGGCGGCGGTGACGAGGACGGCCAGAAGGTCCGCTGGGGCACACTCCAGCACAACCACATCGGCAACCAGCAGCTCCTGGTCGGCGAGTTCTTCGGCACCTGGCGAGCCTGGGATGGGATCCGAGCCATCGACTACCTCCTGACGCGCGAGGAGGTCGATCCCTCGCGCATCGGCGTCACCGGCTGCTCGGGCGGCGGGACGATGAGCACGCTGCTCACCGCGCTGGACCGACGGATCACCATGTCCGCGCCCTCCTGCTACGTCACCTCATGGCGGCGCGACATCGAGAACGAGCTGGCCGCCGACGCCGAGCAGATGCCGCCGAACGCGCACGCTCTGGGCGTGGGCCAGCACGACCTGCTGCTGATGAATGCCCCCGACGCCCTCATCCTGCTGAC
The DNA here is from genome assembly GCA_049975765.1 of Armatimonadota bacterium. Taxonomy (GTDB): domain Bacteria; phylum Armatimonadota; class Zipacnadia; order Zipacnadales; family UBA5352; genus JAYENL01. Next base: position 8,565 of record JBNGDZ010000090.1, on the reverse strand, counting down.
TCAGGAGCAGGACTTCTTCGACCAGCGGGGCTCTCTGGAGAGCTACGTACGCATCGGGCACGTCTACGAGGTGCTGGGCGCCGAGGAGCTGCTGGACTACTACGTCGGACCCGGCGGCCACGGTTACCCGCCCGAGATGCGGCAGGCCATGGCGGAGCACTTCTGCGCCGCCGCGGGCCTCGAGCTGCGGGCCGGCGATGAGGCGTTCATCGAGGAGCCAGAGGAAGAGTTGTGGTGCACCGAGTCCGGACAGGTCGCGGAGCTCGATCCCACGTGGGCGTGGGAGATGACTGGGGGCTGAGCGCGGCGAGCCGGCAGGCCGGGAGCTGCTCCGCCGGGTCCGGGAGGTGCTGGGACTGCCGGAGCGCGAGGGCGCGCCGGACTACCGCGTCCTGCGGCTGTGGGCGCAGCGCAACTACGCGCGGCCCCACGCCTCGCACTTCGTGCTGGAGACCGATCCGCAGTTCGGCGCCCAGGCGGTCGTGACGAAGCTGGAGGACCAGCCCCGGCACTCCCGGCCGCTCACCGCTGGGGCGGCCGGCCTTGACGGCACGGCGGTGCTGTATCTGCCGCACCTGTCCTCCGACGCCGAGCTGCGCGAGAATGAGCGCCTCCGCCAGATGCAGGGCGAGAGCACGGCCTTCTTCGCCTGCGATTACCGCGGCATCGGCGAGTCCCTGCCCGACGCGGTCAAGCCCGACAGCTTCCACGGCTACTACGGCAGCGACTACTTCTACGCCGCGCACGCCACCATGTTCGGCGAGAGCTACGTGGTCTGGCGCGTACATGACGTGCTCTGCACGCTCGACTGGATGGCCTCCTTCGGCTACGACGACGTGCACCTCGTGGCGCGCGGCTACGGCGCCATCCCCGGCGCCCTGGCGGCGCTGCTGCACGAGAACGTCACGCGAGTGACGCTGATCCGTCCGCTGCGCTCCTACGCGGAGGTCGCGGAGAGCGAGCTGCATGACTGGCCGCTGTCAGCGCTGCTCCCGAACGTGCTGGAGCACTTCGACCTGCCGGACGTGTACCGGGCGTTGGAGGCGAAGGACCTCCAGATGATCGATCCGGTGGGGGCGCGGTTCGAGGAGCTGTGACGGCGTGACGCGGGCTCTGAGCCTGCGCCCGCCGGCAAACAGAGAAGCCTGCTCCGCGGGAGTTGTGCTTGTGCCGGAGGCCTCCAGCCTGGGATCGTCTGCCTGTGAACAATCCGCTGCGCTGACGCGTTTCCGAGACGAGGGAGGACCTGCGCGGCCTGCAGGAGGTGGGTGTCATGCGTCCCGGCACCGGCGCGCTCTTTGCGCGCGGACGTCGCATCAGCGGTATCATTGCGGTCGTTGCGCTGGGCGTTGCTATTGGGACCTGTGCAGCGCAGCCGGTTGCACAGCGGGACCGACCCGGGCGCAGGTGGGTGCAGCTCGTCGATGCCGGTGATGGCTTGCCGGCCGAGAGCGCATCCGAGCCCACGGTCAGCTTCATGGGTGACTGGTGGGAGATGCGCGACATCGAGTACGGGGCGGTCGATGGCCATCGGCTGCTGCTCGACGCCTATCTTCCCGCTGACACCGCGGTGCATCCGGCTCTCATCTTCATCCACGGCGGCGGCTGGCGCACGGGGAGCAAGGATGGCGGCTTCAGTGCCGTGCAGGGCCCCCGGGCCATCGCCGACGGGCTTGCGGTGTTCTCGCTTGACTATCGGCTCTCGGACGTGGCACCCTATCCCGCCGCGGTCGAGGACTGCCTGCGGGCCATTCGCTGGATTCGCGAGCACGCCGCACAGCTCAACGTCGATCCCGACGCCCTGGGGCTGTGGGGCGGCTCTGCGGGCGGCTACCTCGTGCTGATGATGGCCTTCATGGAGCCCGGCGCCGAGGACCTGGATGCGAACGGTCAGCAGCTCTCGAACTTCGCGCGGTGCGCCGTCGCCAAGAACCCGCCCACCGACCTGGCCGCCGACGACTCCATGCATGAGGAGAGGGCCCTGCTGACATTCATGGGCACGACCCGGGACGAGGACCCGGAGCGATTCGCCCAGGCATCGCCGGTCACACATATCTCGCCTGATGATCCGCCGCTGCTGGTGATGCACGGGACCGAGGACCGGACGGTTCCGTATTCGCAGGCACAGATCCTGCAGCAGCGGCTGCAGCAGGCCGGGGTGCCGCTGGAGCTGCTTACCATCGAAGGCGCGGGCCACGGACTCAAGGGCGGCGATCCTCGCGAGATCAGACAGGCCCACGAGCGGGCCTATCAGTTTGTACGCGCGCACCTGCTGGGCGAGTAACGCTCGCCGAGGTGCGGCCTCCGGGCGGCCACCGCTTCTCCGCGGTGGC
>JBNGDZ010000090.1:0-6222 GCA_049975765.1 Armatimonadota bacterium | reverse complement strand
TCCTACCTGAGTGCGGCCGCGAATCGGGCAGGCACCTTTCACCGGGCGTCGAATACTGCGATGAGAGACGAGTCGTATCACGGGCCAGAAGGAGTCAGATGATGACGACGGCAACACGGCTCATCTTGCTGGTGCTGCTGACCTCGCTGGCAGTGCTGGTGGCAGGCTGCGACGGCAGCACCTACCTGATCAGCAAGGATCAGGAGGTCGAGATCGGCAATGAGGCGGCGGCGGAGTTCGACTCCGAGCACAATGTGGACCGCAGCAGCGACCTGGCGCGGTGGCTGCAGAACATCGGCCAGCGGGTCGCGGAGGCCGCCTCCCCGCCCGACTACCCCTACAGCTTCACTCTGGTGCGCGAAGACGTCAACAACGCCTTCGCCCTCCCGGGCGGTCCCATCTACCTCTACGAGGGCCTCATCGAGACCCTGGATCGCGACGAGGATCAGGTGGCGTGGGTTATCGGCCACGAGCTCACACATGTACGCCAGCAGCACGCCGTGCGGAGGATCGAGCGGCAGATCGGCGCCAGCCTCCTCATTGACATGATCCTGGGGAAGGGCTCCGCCAGGGACATCGCCGGGCTGGTGGGCGGCCTGATGCTCCAGGACTACGGCCGCGATCACGAGCACATGGCGGACCGGCTCGGCTGCCGCTGGGCGGCCGGCGCAGGCTACGACCCCACCGCAGCCATCCCGGTGCTGGAGAAGTTCCGGGAGCTGCAGGGCGATGACCCCAGCGACCTGGAGATCCTGGCCATGAGTCATCCCGGCAGCAGCGACCGCATCGAGTCAGTCAAGCGCTACCTCGACAGTCAGGGCTACTCCGGGGAGCACTATCCGTGAGGCTCGCTACTGATCGCGCCTGATGTAGCCGAAGCAGCCGGCGCCGATGCGCGGTGGCCCAGGTTCGGTCAGCTCACTCATCACCGGCGGCTGTGAGGTTAGCTCGCAGCCGCTCGCTCCCTTGCGTAGGATAGTGTTCCCAAGCTGTATCTCGTTGTCTGGCTCGGGGTGATCGGCGCGCCAGTAGCAGCCGCGTGTCTCCGTGCGCTCCAGCGAGGCCATCGCCACCAGCCGCGCCAGCGTGTGCATGGCGCGCGCCTCGACTGCTCCGCGGATGCTCTTGCCATCCGCCCCTCCGAGGTCATCAAGCTCCGGCGCCAGCTCGTTAAGCTCGTCCAGCGCGCGCGTGATACTCGCCTCGGTCTTCACCGGACCGAGGCCGCGCCACGCGATCTCCCGAAGCCGCTCGGCCACGGGCGCTGGGTCATGCTCGCCCCGCAGAATCTGCTCGATGCGCCGACAGGCTGCGTCGATGCGGTCCTCGGCCAGCTCTGCGGCCTGGCGCCTTTCGGCGGCGATGGCGGCCGCCCGGCCCGCCTCGCGGCCGAAGACGAAGCAGTCCGCAAGCGCGCTGCCGCCGAGCCGCCCGGCGCCGAAGAGCCCGCCGCTCACCTCGCCGGCGGCCGTGAGCCCTTGCACTGACCCGTGGCCCTCCTCGTCGATGCGGACCCCGCCCAGGAAGTAGTGCGCGTGACCCAGGCCCAGCAGCTCCTCGGAAAGCTCCTTGCGACGCTCCAGGACATCCGCGACGCGCTTCGGCGGGTAGCCGAAGCTGATCAGCTCCAGGTCCACCAGTTCCGCGCCGGCCTCGTAGGCCATGACGATGCCGTCGCCGGTGGTGCCGCCGGGGTTGTCGGTGCGTGGATAGAGGCATGCCCCGCCGCCGGTGGCGAGCACAACCTGCGGAGCGCGGAAGATCGCGGGCCGGCGAGCCTCCGGTGAGATGGTGGCGACGCCTGCTACCCCGCTCTCACCGGCCAGCAGCTCCGTGGCGACAAGGCCGAACATGAACCGCGCCCCCAGGCGGGTGGCCTCGCCGCGTAGGACGTCGAGCAGCTCCTGACCGGAGTCCGCCCCGCGGTACGACCAGCGCACGGTCCCGGGCATGCCGTCACCGGCCGGCTGCGGGTCGTCAAGCTCGATGCCCAGCGCGCTGAGGGCCTCGAGTGTGTACGGGATGCGCTCGGCGAAGCGGCGGACCAGCTTCTGGCTATTCAGGAAGCCGCCGGTCTCCACGACCTGCCGGAAGAGCTCGTCGGCGGTCTCCTCCGTGGACCAGGTGATGTCCCCGTGAGCGCGCGTGGTGCAGCTCGGGGCGCGGTCGGGCATCTTGGAGATGCAGCAGACCTCCGCGCCGGTCTGGGCGGCCGCCAGCGCGGCCATCACGCCGGCCGCGCCGGTCCCCAGCACCACGACGTCGCAGTCGATGATCGATGGCTCTGACATCACGATTCTCCTTCGCCTCATGTCTGTGCGGTCCGGGCTGCGGTCCTCTGTCATGTCCCTGGGAGGGGCCCGCATGAGCGGCGGCCGCGAAGCGCACCTCCGGGGCCGCCGCAAGCACGATGGCTGACGGCCGGGTCCCCGCCGTTACCCGACTACCTCGCGCAGCACCCGCATGAAGTTGCCGCCGAGGACCTTCAGGATCGTCCCGTCGTCGAAGCCACGCCGCACCAGAGCCTCAGTGAACTCGGGGAGGCGATCCACGCTGGCCGGAATCGGCACCGTGCCCTCCGGCATCCCGTCGTAGTCCGCGCCGATGCCGATGTGATCCGGCCCGACCAGGTTCACGACGTGCTCGACGCTGTCCACGAGACGCGCCATGCTCGGCGCCTCACGGTCAATGAAGAGCGGGTGGAAGGCCATGCCCATCACCCCCCCGGCCTCGGCCAGCAGACGGATCTGGTCATCGGTCAGCCCTCGCCAGTGCGGACATTGCGAGAAGACAGCGCCGTGCGAGAAGATCGGAGGCGTCCGGGACAGCTCGAGGGCCTCGTAGAAGGTCGCGTCCGAGGCGTGGGCGAGGTCCACCACGATCCCGAGGCGATTGCACTCAGCAATCACCTCGCGGCCGAAGTCACTCAGGCCCGGTAGCTCCCGGGCCTCGTCGCGGTCCACGGGCGCGCAGTAGTCGAAGAGGCTCCTCTTCTGCTGTGTGGTGCCCTCGCCACCCTCCCCGTGGGTGAGGTTCGCCACGCGCACGCCCAGGCGGTAGAGGTTGCGCAGCGTGGCGATGCTCCCTCTCAGGCAGGTGCAGCTCTCAAGCTGGCCCACGACGGCCAGGGCACCCTCGTCCTTGGCGCGCTCGATGTCGGCCGTCGAGGTCGCGTAGATCACCTGCGCGGGGTACTCCTCGGCCAGCCGCCACGTCCCATCCACCAGCTTCATGGCCTGGTCGAGATCCCCTGACCCGAGCATGAAGAAGCTGCAGGTAAGGCCGCCCTCCAGCGCCCGCGGCACGTCCAGGTGGTAGCGCTCATCGCGCTCGGTGACGTTCAGGTGCTCACCGCGCGAGAGGCGCAGCACGAGGGTGTCATTGTGCGCATCGACGACGATGGCGCGCTCGTGCAGCTCGCGCGCTCGGTCAGAGATCTCCATCATCGGCCTCCAGTGGCGGCGTCGTGTCGACAGCGAGCGCTCCAGGACGAGGGAGTGGCGACAAGCCGCATAGTGCGTGCCCTGTCTGCTCTCGTCCGCGCGTCGCCCGGCGCCTCTTCCGTATCGGCTGCCGTCTTCCCTGCCGCGGTCCGGCATGAGGGACGGGAGTGGCGCCAGGGCAGGTCGCACGGTGGGGGGCGGGGAACCGTGCGGCGGCGGGGGAGGCACGCACTCGATATCAGACCACGCAGCGGATTCGGGGAGAGCAGACGATGACCTCACGAGAGATCATCCGGCGGGTGCTGGAGCACGACGACCCGCCGCGCATCGGCTTCACATACTCGGACTTCGAGGGCAATAGCCGGCTGCGTGACATCGCCAGCATCGGCCCCCGCAGCAATCCCGACTTTGACCCCAACCGCCGCGAGGATGGCCTCGGTGGCGAGCTGTGGGAGGACGAGTGGGGCTGCACGTGGCGGCGGCTGATCGACTGGACCAAAGGCGGCGAGGTGGTGGAGCCGGCCGTGACCTGCCGGGAGGACCTGCAGACCTATGAGCCGCCGGACCTCGACAACCCGGAGCGCTACGAGCACGGCCCGCAGGTGCGTGAGGCCAACCGCGACCGCTACCTGCTCGGCTCCCTGACCGGATGCTGCTTCAACCGCGCCCGATACCTGCCTACGTTCGGGGGCTATCTGGAGGCCTGCGCGGGCGACCCGGAGTTCGTGAACGACCTCAACCGCATGGTGAGCGACATCGTGATCGGCCAGGTGGACATCTACGCCGACATCGGCTGTGACGGGGTGTTCTTCTGCGAGGATTGGGGCACCCAGGAGCGCCTGTTGGTCGCCCCGGCGATGTGGGACCGCATGTTCAAGTGGACCTTCGAGCGCCTCATCAAGCGCTGCCACTCCCACGGCTTGACCGTCTGGATGCACTCCTGCGGCTACGTCTGCGACATCGTCCCGCCGCTGGTGGAGCTTGGCATGGACGCATTCCAGTTCGACCAGCCGGAGCTGCATGGGCTGGACAGGCTGGGGGAGCTTTCCGATCGCACCACCTTCTGGCTGCCGGTGGACATCCAGGTGACCCTGCCCACCGGGGATGAGGAGCTGATTCGCACCAGGGCCCGCGAGATGGTGGAGAAGATCGGCCGCGGGGGCGGCCTGGTCGTCAAGGATTACGGTGACAACGCTTCCATCGGCGTCAATCCGCTGTGGCAGCATTGGGGCTACGAGGCCTTCAAGGAGCATGGCGTCTTCGACCCTGAGGAGGCCGGCCTCGACGCCGCTGAGCTGTAGTGGGCTATCGGCCCGTGTCCGTTTGCTGTTCAGGAGGTCCGGCTTTCCGAAGCCGAACGTGAGCCGAAGGGGACGCGCCTGCAGCTCGTGGGCAAGACCAGCCATAGATCCATAAGCCAGGACAGGTGATCGAGATGATGACGCTTCTACCCGTGACGGCAATAGGCGCCGCCGCGTTGGGGGCGCCGGGGAGCTCCGTCTACGACTGGCTGTGCGATGAGGCCACGGCCGTTTCGTCGCAGGCCATGCTCATCCCGCCCAGTGCGAAGCAGCTTGAGTGGAGCGAGGATGAGCGGCGCACCAGGTGGCTGCAGTGCCTGGGCCTGTGGCCGCTGCCGGAGCGGACGGCCCTGGAGGCCACGGTCACCGGGACGCTGGAGCGCGAGGACTACGTGGTCGAGAAGATCCACTACCAGTCGGTGCCCGGCGCGCACGTGGCCGCGAACATCTACCGGCCGCACGAGATCGACGAGCCGCTGCCGGCGGTGCTGTATCTGTGCGGCCACACCAGGGGCAAGGTCAACCTGACCTACCAGCAGAACCCCCGCTGGTTCGGCTCGCACGGCTACGTGGCGATGGTTGTGGACCCCATACAGCTCGGCGAGTGCCAGGGCATACACCACGGGACCTACCACGAGGGCCGCTGGGACTGGATCAGCCGCGGCTACACGCCGTCGGGCACCGAGGTCTGGAACGCCATGCGGGCGTTGGACTACCTGGCCGGGCGCGATGACGTGGACCCCGAGCGCATGGGCGTGACCGGCCTCTCCGGCGGCGGCGTGATCTCCTGGAACCTGGCTGCGGCGGACACCCGCATCAAGTGTGTCTCGCCGGTCTGCCAGACCGGTGACATGGAGCAGCTCATCTGCGATCGCTGTATCGACGGCCACTGCGACTGCGCGTTCTTCGTCAACTACTATCGGTGGGACACCGCCCACATCGGCGCCCTCATCGCCCCCAGGCCGCTGCTCGTGGCCGCCGGCGCCGATGACGCCCTCTGGCGGCCCTACGCCTACAAGCGGCAGGTGCATCGCATCCGGCGGGTCTACGAGGCCATGGGCGCGGCGGAGAACTGCCGGCTCGTGGAGGACCTCAGCTTCCACGGCTACACTCCTACGCTGCGCAAGGCCATCTTCGAGTGGTTCAACCGCCACCTGAAGGGCGACACCTCCCCGGTCACCGATGACGTCACGGACTTCGAGGAGCCGGAGGAGAACCTGCTGGTGTTCGGGGGCGATCTGCCGGAGGACGACAGGATGGGAGAGATCGAGAAGCTGCTCGTCCCGCCCGCCAGGCCCGTGGAGGTGCGCAGCCAGGAGCAGTGGGCCGCGCATCAGGAGGACGCCATCAAACGCCTGCGCGCGCTGAGCTTCAGGCAGATCCCGGACCCGGTCCGGCCGCGCGTGATCTTCGCGCGGGACGAGGGCGGGGGCGGCGGCGTGGTCTCATACCGCTTCGACATCGACCCCGGCGACGGC
>JBNGDZ010000089.1:0-12650 GCA_049975765.1 Armatimonadota bacterium | reverse complement strand
TCGCGAACTCGTACCGGGTCATCGCCCGATCGCCCTTGAAGGTGCCATCGGGGTACCCGATGATGATGCCCTCCTCAACGAGCTGCTGGACGGCATCATATGCCCAGTGGTCGAACGGAACGGTGTCCGCCGGACTCGTCTGGGCGAAGGCAGGCACGGCGATCAGCATCGCCAGTGCCAGAACGGCAACTGTCTTTCTCATGTCTCGTATCCTCCTCAGTAGTTTGGACCGACTCGCTCGACACGCCTCGCTGGCTGTGCCGTGCGAATCCAGACCGAGCCTGTTGTCTGCGAGAAGGACCGCGGCATGAGAGTGTCCACTGTTTCCTCTCCGCGCGCGATCCCTGAGTTTGTGCTACTCGGCCTGACCTGTCTCGCTGCACTCCCGCGGCCGTGGCTTTGGAGGACCCTCCCTTCTTCGCCCAGATTGGGCCGCCGGCGCGAGATCAGGCTTTTCCGACTGGCCGCTCCCAGAAGGGAGCCGCACAGTCGGCGCAAGTATATCACACGACCTTAGACCAGTCAAGCGTGCAGACGTTTCGCACCAGGAGCCTGATTCGGTGTGCAGTCGGCCAGGCGGGCCCATATCGGGGGCTCCTCATGATGCGCCCCGACAACCCCTGGAGCAGCTCAGACGGCCGGCAGCGCACCATACCCGCCGTGCGAGGGGCGCGAAACACCCGCTCTTGGTGGAGGAGGCGGAACACCTGGCGGCGAAGGAGGGTCTAAGGCAATTGTCACCATCATTCCGGGCCGTCGTGGCCCGAGCAAGGGTGGAGTGGTACCGTGTCGAAGCCAGGGATCGCAGCAGTCATCGCAGCACTCATCGCGGCGACGGGCGTTGCCGTCGCCCAGGACTACGCCAACATCGTGGTGGGCGGGGAGGTGGTCGCCCGTATCAGGACGGGAGGCCCCTACGGCTCCATCTACCAGCGCCAGGCGAAGATCGACCAGCGGATCACCGAGGCGCTGAGCGCTGAGCTCGCCAGCATCTTCGACAGGGAGGCCGACGGGCCGGACCTTGATGTCAATAAGGTGGACGGGCACTGGACACTGAGCATCGGCAACACGATGCTCATCCAGGCGCTGTCCGAGGACGCGGCGCCGCTGGGCTGCTCGACCAAGGAGCTGGTCTACCAGTGGCGGGAGAACTTCCACCGGCAGCTCCCCAAGGCCGTCTCGCCGATCAAGGTGCCCGGATGGTGGAAGGAGCGGCACCCGGACTCGCTGCCTCAGATCGAGAAGAAGCCTCACGGGCTGCCGGACCATGACGCTCCTCTCGTCCGTGAGATCGTGGGGCTTCTCGATGCCGCACGAGCGTTGCCCCAGGAGCAGTTCGAGGAGCTTGAGCCCACGCTGAAGCGCTCGATCCTGCAGCGCATCTGGACCTATCGTCATCCCCAGTGCGGATCGCCGCCGGCGGAGGTGCCCCGCCGCGTGGACAGCGCTCTGACCCGCGTCCGTGCCACCAGCGACGAGCAGCATGCGGCGGAGAAGTGGTGGATTGCCGGACTGACCATTCGGGCGGTTCGCAAGGGGCTGAAGATGGCGTCCGGCGTCGGTGCGGTGCCCGAGCAGCGGCCGCTGCCTAGCTTCGTCGCGGCCGCCACGCACGAGACGCCGCCGGATGAGGCGATCAGCAGTCGTGAGCCCGCGCCCCCGCGGCTGGTGCCGGGAACATGCATCCACCAGGCCGCCATCGGGATGGAGCTGGATGCGAACAACCGGGTTACGGAGCGGGGTCAGGTCTTCCCCGCCAGCGTCCCCCAACTGCTGGTCTTCGTCCACGTCAGGGACGCCAAGCCGAACTCCATCCTGGGCGTGATCCTGCGCAAGGACGGCACCATCCTGGGTCGCCGACTGGTGCGTGTCGGCGGCGAGCGCCGGATGGCGGTGACCTTCTACCCGGCGCACTCAGAGATGTTCTCGGCGGGCGATTACGAGTGCCTGCTTCAGGTCAATGGCGAGGACGCCGGGGTGATTCCGTTTCGGATAGGCCCCTGAACGGGCACACTGTATAGTGAGCAGCGACCGCCGCCGGCCGGTCGGTGCACTTGTGGGAGTGCGAACCACCGGCGTCGCGCATGGGTGCGACGCAGTAGCCCCTCCCACCAGTAGTGGACGCATTCCAAGGTAGAGCGCCGACATCGGCGCTGCAGGCCAGGCCGGACCCGCCGGGGCGGAGGCTGCAAGGAGGTGGGTCCAATGCCGGACAAGCTGGCCGCCCTTCGCGATCTGCTGGCGGCATCCCGTTACGGCGCCACGGATCATCGGGCGAAGATCACCCTCGACCACCTCGATGCCCGCGCCGTCGCCGGCTGGATCTACTGGAAGGCCTCCCAGCGAGAGCTCGGCGAGATCGAGCCGGGTGATCTCCGGCGCATCCAGGTGCTGCCGGACACCAACTCCCTGCTGGTGACCGGCGACCCCACAGCTCTCGACCGGCTGCAGGTCCTGGTCGAGAGCATCGACGTGCCGCACGCGGCCACCATCTCCCTGTCCTGTGTCTCCGTGGAGACCAGCCAGCCGCAGCGCCTCCTCTGCCAGCCCCGGGCCCCGAACATCGTTGAGATGCCCGACGGCTCTCACTTCGACCCCGCGGCCCAGGAGCTGGATGTGGGCAAGCTGTGCCCTGTGGCTCCCGAGTACGCCGACGAGTCCCTGGTGCTGGTCAATCCCTACGTGGACACGGACGAGCTTGACGAGATGCTGGAGGAGGGCGTGGCGGAGATGCCCTGGGAGCCGCGCTTCATCGAGCGCGCCGGGCTCGCAGGCACCGTGACCTTCCAGTGCGAGCACACCACTGCCTCGGGCCGGCCGGGCCTGCGGCTGGCGGCACTGGTGGGCGCGAACGGGCTGATCACCTGCCAGGTCAGCCTCCGGTGCAGTGACGAGGGGCCGGGCGCGCGCACCTCCGCGACCGTTCAGTACGTGGCCTTCCCGGGCCAGACCGTGGCGGTGGGAGTGGTGCCGACGCAAGCGCACGTCCGCAAGATGACCGTTTTGCTGATCACCGCCGACACGGTGGACCGCCACGCCCGCCGTCGGGCCCATGCGCGGGCACACGAGCATACCCGCGACCTGCGCCAGACGCCGGCGCCCACGCGGGAGGGCTGAGGACGTAGCCGGTCAGGCGGCCCAGGCGGGGATTGTCCTGCATGGCCGGCTGCCCGAGCGCAGCGGAACGGTGGCTGGACGGGGCTCGGCAGGACCTGGCGGCAGCCGAGCGCATGCTCGGCATCCCCCGACTGGCGCTCACAGCCGCTGCTGTGCGTAGCGGTTGAGGATCAGTGAGACAACGCCGCAGGCCGCAAAGACCACGGCGAACACCCCGAAAGTCACCATCATGCTCTCTGCCCGCACCTCCAGTATCTTGCCGGCCATCATGGCGATGACCGCCCCGAGATCGCGCCACGTGAACATGGCGCCGTAGGTCAGAGGCCTGCGCTTCTGATCGGCGGAGGTGCCGATGAGCGCGGTGCTGACGACGGGCACGGCGCCGTTGAGCAGCCCCATGGTCAATGCCGTCGCCGCCAGCGCCAGGGGGTGCTCGAAGAGCAGGGGGATGCACAGCCCCGCCGCACCGCCGAAGAAGCCCACGGCCAGAATGCTGCCGTGGCTGAAGCGCTCGCTCAGCAGCCCGGAGGCGAAGCTGAGCACGAAGCGGGCGAAGGGGTAGAAGAAGATCGCGATCCACGCCCAGTTGCCCCCAGACACGCTCTCCACGTGCTCGGTGAAGCTGCCCAGAAAGAACCCGAAGGCCAGCGCGGACGCGAACAGCAGGAAGGCCGCGATGCGGGCCTTGGCGCGGGACATGATCTCGACGAGCGAGCTCCACGTGGGCATCTCCGGCAGCGGCTCGGGCGGTCGGGGCAGAAAGAGCATGATCCCGTGACCGATGGCCGCGAACGCGAATGCCGCCACGTAGAGGAGCCACGGACGGTCGATGGCGCGTCCGAACTCGAAGATATTGCCCAGCACGATCACGCCCAGCGCCCAGCCGGCGAGCGTCGCGCCGTAGAGCACGCCCATCCCCGTACCGTGCTTCTGGGCGCGGTCGGCCAGGGCCAGGATCTGCATGGTGGTGCCCATCCACATGGCCGCGCCGCCCCAGCCCCAGATGGCCGCGGCCGCGATGGCCAGGGGATAGCTGGGGACGAATGAGACCACCAGCACCGCCAGCGGGAACAGCACGTAGGTGGCCCCGCCCACCAGGCTGAACATCCACTGCGGCCAGTTGCGCAGCAGGTAGACGTTGCCCAGCCGGAAGACGGCCATGCTGAAGTAGACCGTGGCCAGAATCAGGACGCGGTGCAGCTTGCTCCAGCCCGTCAGGTCCTCCAGATACGGCAGCAGGAAGGCCTGCTGAGCCCCCGTGCCCAGGAAGATAAAGAAGAACGTGCCCGAGAGCAGGAGCACGTGTGTGCGGGTGGAGAGGCGGGACTCGTTCTCAGTCGATTCCTGGGCCACGCAAGAGCCTCCTCGGCTCCATCAGTGGGGACAACGGGAGGGCGGCGCAGTCACGCCGCCTCTCCCTCCTACAGCGGATTGTCGCGGTACCGGGTTGAGCCGCTGGCCGGAGGCCAGGGCTACTCCAGCACCACCCACCCTCGGCGTCACCACGACTGCCGTGACTCGCATGTCTACCTCCAGGGCAGGGGTCGATTCAGGAGCGCATCCGCAGCGAGCCGACCAGGCTGTACTGCACGGAGCCCTGGGCAAAGCACGGGCCTGTGTGACCTGCCGAGGGCCTGCCTACCTGCTGAACCGCACCTGCAGGACGTCGCCCTCCTGGACCTCGTAGTCGCGGCCCTCCAGGCGCACCGCGCCCGCCTCCTTGCAGGCGGCGACTGAGCCGTGCTCGTCGAGGTCCTCGAAGGCGATGACCTCCGCGCGGATGAACCCCTCATACATGTCGCTGTGGACCTTGCCGGCGGCCTCGCGTGCGGTGGCCCCGGCCGAGATGGTCCACCCGTGGGCCTCGTTCTCGTTGGCGGTGAAGAACGTGATGGTGTCGAGCAGGTCGTAGCAGGCGCGGATGAAGCGCTCGCGAGCCGGCGCCTCCAGACCGTACTCGGCCAGAAGCTCCTTCTGCGTCTGCTCGTCGAGCTCCGCAAGCTCCTGCTCCAGCCCCGCGCAGACCGGGATCCACTGCAGACCGGCCTTCTCCGCTCGCTTGCACGCCCCGGTGCAGGTCTCCGCTCGCAGGTCCTCCTCGCTGACATTGAACACGACCAGCAGCGGCTTGCTCGTCAGGAGGTTGAAGCCCCGCAGCACCCGCTCCTCCTCCTCGTGCAGGTCCATGTCGCGCACCAGCTCCCCCTCGCCGAGCTGCTCGGAGACGCGCTGCAGCAGGTCATACTCCGTGTGGGTCTTGTCGCGCGCGGCCTTCAGCTCATCCTCGATACGCCTGATACGCCGCTCGACGACCCCCAGGTCGGTGATGGTCATCTCCAGCAGCAGGCCCTCCAGGTCGTCGGCCGGCTCGAGGGGGCTGCCCTGGTGGTCCAGCTCCCCGAAGCACTGGATGACGAGCGCGAAGGCGTCGGCGTCGCCGGCGAACCTGGTGAGGCTGTCGTCACGGGCGGTGTGCTCCTCACCGCGGTGCAGCGCCATGAGATCGACGAAGGTGAGCTCCGGCGGGGCGATGTGGTCTGAGCCGTAGATCTCTGCGATGCGGTGGAGTCGAGCGTCGGGGACCTTCACCACGCCGATTCGGGCCTCCGCACGGCCGATCTCCCCCGGATCGACCTCCCGGCCCGTCACGAGGTTGAAGAGGGTGGTCTTGCCGCTGCCGGGCAGCCCGAGGAATCCGACCTTCATGGTGACCCACCTCCGCGACGCTGATGGCGGGGCACCTGCTACTTCTCGGCCACGTCGGGCATCACCTGTCGCAGGTCGGCCGCGGCGACCGGCCCCTGGCGGAGGATGCGGGCAGGCGTGGTGGTCAGATCCACGACGGTAGACGCCATGCCGGCCCGGCAGCGGCCGCCGTCGACCACAACGGAGACGCGCTCGATCAGCCCCGGCGCCAGCTCTGGGACCTCGCAGGCGGGGGCCTCTGTGCTGTAGTTCGCGCTGGTGGTGGCCAGCAGACCGCCGCAGGCAGAGATGATCGCGCGGGCCAGCTCACTGGCCGGTACCCGGAGGCCAACCGTGTGGCCGCCGCCAGTGAGGGCGTCGGGCAGCTCATCGACACATGGGACCACAACCGTCAGCGGGCCGGGCCAGAAGCGCTCGAACAGCTCTCGTGCCTTCGGCGGCAGCTCCCGCGCTGTGAGACGCGCAGCCCCCTCGTCCGACGCCAGCACCGGGATTGCCATGTCTCGCGGCCTGCCCTTGGCCTCGTAGAGCCGCAACACCGCGCCCTCGTCGAAGGGATCCGCGGCGAGGCCGTAGACGGTGTCGGTGGGGATAACGATGAGCTCACCCCGCGCGACGGCCTGCGCACAGACAGCCGATGCCTGTTCGACGGACGCCGGCGGGACGGCGATCACCTGGGCCCGGCCACTCATCGCTCCTCGATTCCCACGACTGCGGCCACAACCCGGTCGATCCTGCCGAGGTCCTTGCGGATGATGATCTCACTGGCTCCCAGCGTCTCGCGCATCAGCTCCGCCACCTCGGCGGCCCGGCCCTCGCCCACCTCGAAGGCCACCGCCCGCAGGGCGGGCAGCCCAGGACACTGCTCCACGATGGCCTGGTAGGCGCCCAGGCCGTCGGCCTCACAGTCCACCAGCGCCTCCCGCGGCTCGTGCCCGGTGATCTCCGGCATCAGGCCCTCCCATTCGTCCTCGCGAACGTAGGGCGGGTTGCTCACCACCATCTCCACGCTCTCCGCCCAGCCGCTGTCGTGCAGCGGCTCCAGCCACGGCCCGTGCGCCAGCTCTACACGCTTCTCGAGGTCGTGTGCCGCCACGTTCTCGGCCGCCAGCTCCAGGGCCTCGCGAGAGGCGTCGGTGGCCAGCAGGTTCGCCCTCGGGAGCTCTAACGCCAGGGACAGGGCGATGACGCCGCAGCCGGTGCCGATGTCGGCGATTCGCCTGATGTCGTGCTCCTGGGCGAGCTCCAGCGCCACGTCAACGAGCGTTTCGGTGTCCGTGCGGGGGATGAGCGCCCGGGGGTCGCAGAGGAACTCGTGCCCGTAGAACTCCGTGCTGCCCAGCAGGTACTGCAGCGGCTCGCGCCTGCATCGGCAGCGGATGAGCGTCTCGAGCGAGGCCAGCTCCTCGCCGGTGAGCAGGCGGGCCTGGTGCATAGCGATGTGAGCCAGGGGGATGTCCAGCACATGCGAGGCCAGGGCGCGGGCGTCGAACTCCGCCTCCGGCACCTCGGCCTCCGCCAGCCGCTGTTGGGCGTCCTCGAGGGCCTCACTCAGCTTCATGCCAATGCGCCTCCCTCAAAGGCTCTCGGCCAGCTCCTCGACCTTCTGCTGTCGCTCGTACTCAGCGAGCGCCTCAATGAGATCGTCGATCTCCCCGTTCAGCACCGCGGGGAGGTTGTGCAGTGTGAGGCCGACGCGGTGGTCGGTGACCCGGTCCTGGGGGAAGTTGTAGGTGCGCACCTTCTCTGAGCGATCGCCGCTCTTAACGGCGGCGCGTCGCTGGGCGTCGAGAGCCTCATCCAGCTTGGCCTGCTCGTGCTCGTAGAGCCTGGCGCGCAGCACAGTGAGGGCCTTCTCCCGGTTCTGCTTCTGGGAGCGCTCGTCGCGGGAGGCGGCGGTGATGCCGGTGGGCGTGTGCGTGACGCGCACCGCGGTCTCATTCTTCTGCATGCTCTGCCCACCTGGCCCGCCGGCGCGGAAGGTCTCGAACTCCAGGTCTCCGGGGTCCAGGTCGATGTCGACCTCCTGGGCCTCAGGCAGCACGGCGACGGTCGCCGCGGAGGTGTGGATGCGGCCCTGGGACTCGGTCGCTGGCACGCGCTGCACGCGGTGGACCCCCGCCTCGTGTCTGAGCGTTCCGTAGGCCCCGGAGCCCTGGATGTTGACGATGATCTCCTTGTACCCGCCCATCGCCCCCGTGTTCGCCGACATGATCTCCATGTCCCAGCCGCGCCGGGTCACGTAGCTGCTGTACATCTCGAATAGGTCGCCCGCGAACAGCGCCGCCTCGTCGCCGCCGGTCCCGGCTCTGATCTCCATGATGGCGTTGCGGTCGCGCATGGGGTCGGGCGGGATCAGAAGCAGGAGCAGGTCGTCCTCCATCTCATCGATCGCCTGCTGCGCCTCCGCAAGCTCGGCCTCCAGGAACTGCCGCATCTCCTCGTCCTCTGCGGTCTGCAGCATGGAGGCGGCCTCGTCTCGGGTGCGCAGGTGCTCGCGGTACTCCGCCAGCTTCTCCATGGCCGGCTCCAGCTCGGAGTGCCGCATCGACAGCTCCCGCAAACGTACAGGGTCGTTCAGCACCTCCCTTGTGGTGAGCTGCTGCTGCACGTCCTCAAACTCGTCCTCCAGGCGCTCAAGCGCCGGTAGCAGGTCCATTGTGTGGCTCCATAGAGCAGGCTGCCAGCAAACGCCGGGCGGCAGAGGTGTGGCCTCCGTGCTCGCGTTCACCCGGCTACATCGATCCCGCAGACCGTGCCTTCTCCTCCTCCTGCTGCTCCTGCAACTGCACGGGGTCGGGCGGCTCCCCCTCGCGGACGATCTGGCCGCCGCGACCGATGGTCACGCGCTCGGGCTGCTCGAACCCTGGAGGCAGGTCCACCTCCGGCGCCACCGCGGCCAGCGCGTGGATGGCGACCTCAATCTGGTCGGGCTTGGGGCGCCGGGTGGTCAGCTTCTGCATGAGCAGGCCCGGCCCCGCCAGGACCATCTCCAGAACGCTGCCACGGTGCCGGCCGGCCCAGTGGATCACCTCATAGGCGATCCCCGCGATGGGCGGCAGCACCGCCAGACGCAGCAGCAGCCGCAGCCACAGGACCGGCCAGCCCAGGAAGCAGTTGACCACGATCTTGACCGCGATCACAACCAGCAAGAACGCCGTGCCGCAGCGGGGATGCAGGGGGGAGTGGCTCAGCGCCTCCTGCACGCCGACGCGGCCGGTGTCCTCGAAGGTGTTGATGGTGGCATGCTCGGCGCCGTGGTACTCGAACACCCGGCGCACATACGGGATCAGCGAGATGCCCCCGATGTAGGCCACGATCACCACCAGTCGGATGCCGCCCTCCACGAGGTTGCGGAAGAACACCTCGCCGAACCCGCCCGTGACGGTGACCTCCTGCCCGCCCATGAACCAGTCCACCGCCCAGGCCGGCAGAAGCACGAACAGGCCGATGCCGATGGCCATGGCGGGCAGCATGGTTAGCCACAGGGCCTTCTCGCCCAGGCTCTGGACCTGCTGGTCCTGCGCGTGTGCCTCTGCCGCCGCGACCTCGCGCGCCTGGCGCTCGCCGGCGGTCAGGTCTTGGTCGGCGGCGCGCTCCCGAGCCTCGTCCTCAAGCGCCACGTTCCCCGAGAAGTTCAGAGACTCCAGGCCCATGGTCAGCGAGTCCACCAACGCCACATTGCCCCGCACCAGCGGCCAGCTCGCCCACCGGTAGCGCTGGGTGAGGGTGTTGAGGGCGCGAGTGCCGACGACGATGGAGCCGTCCATCCGCCGCACCGCGGTGGCGTAGGCGGCCTTCGAGCGCATCATCACGCCCTCCAGCACCGCCTGGCCGCCGTAGAACTGCTTGCTGTTTTCACTCATGGCGCAAGAAGTACGCGGGCCTCAGCCACGCAGGCTGAGGCCGGGATGAAAGGGCGGCAGGAGCTGCTACTGCTCCGCGGAGCTCTCCTCGTCCTCGTCCTTATACTGATCCTCCAGGCCATAGCGGCGGATGAACTTCTCCACGCGACCCTCGGTATCAACCATCTTCTGCTTTCCGGTGAAGAAGGGATGACACTTGCTGCACACCTCGACGCGGATCTCCGGCTTCGTCGAGCGCGTCGTGAAGGTCTCGCCGCAGGCGCACGTCACTGTCGCCTCAACGTAATCAGGATGGATGTCGGGCTTCATGGCATATCCCTCCGACCGCAGTGCGGTCGTCTGTGCAGATGACAGCCACGACCCGCGTGTCGGGCCGTGGCCGGTTAACTATAGCATATCTCGGTCCCGCGGCGCAACCGCTTTGACGGGGGACGACAGCGGTCCCGGGCGGCGGACCTCCGGCGGCTGTCACCCGGGGCTGATAGAGGCGAATGCGGAGAAGGGCGTTGGCTCTACGAGGGCGACTCAACGAGCGTCCGCTCCAGCACCTGCTGCATGTCGCTGACGTAGACGAACTCCAGGTCCTCGAAGACCTCATCGGGGAACTGCTCGCCGTTGGCCATGTCCCTCTTGTTGTCCTCGGGCAGCACCACGGTCTGGATGCCGGCCCGGTGGGCTGCGAGCACCTTCTCGCGCATCCCGCCGACCGGGAGGACGCTCCCGTGCAGCGAGATCTCCCCAGTCATCGCCACGTCGGAGCGCACGGGTCTGCCGGTCAGCGCTGAGACCAGCGCGGCGCAGATGGCCACGCCGGCGGACGGCCCCTCCTTGGGCACCGCCCCGGCCGGCACATGTACGTGGATGTCGTAGCGCGAGAAGTGCTTGGCGGGAAGCCCCAGCTCGTCGGTGCGCCCGCGCACGTAGCTCAGCGCCGCCTGGGCGGACTCCCGCATGATCTCGCCGAGCTGCCCCGTCAGCAACAGCTCGCCGTCACCCTCGACAACGCTGACCTCGATCGCGGTGACGTCGCCGCCGGCATCCGTGTAGGACAGACCTGTCGCCACACCCACGGCTGGCTCCCCGCGCACCCCGTTCCAGGTATGGCGTGCCGGGCCCAGGGCATCCTCCACGAAATCGGCGGTCACCTGCGCGGTCTCGTCGCCCCCGCCCGCCACGTTGCGCGCGACCTTCCGGCAGATGGACGCGATCTCCCGCTCCAGATTGCGCACCCCCGCCTCGCGCGTGTAGTGGCGGATCAGGGACCGCAGGCCGGACTCGTGGAAGCGCACGTGCTCGCCGGTGAGCCCGTGGGCCTCGCGCTGCTTGGGCACCAGGTAGTCGCGCGCGATCTGCAGCTTCTCCTCCTCGATGTACCCTGGGAACTCGATGACCTCCATGCGGTCGCGCAGCGCCGGCGGCACGGTGTCGAGAATGTTGCCGGTGGCGATGAACAGCACCCGCGAGAGGTCGAAGGGCACCTCCAGGTAGTGGTCGCTGAAGGCATTGTTCTGCTCGGGGTCCAGCACCTCCAGCAGTGCTGAGGAGGGGTCGCCGCGGAAGTCGGCGCCGATCTTGTCCACCTCGTCGATCATGAACACCGGATTCCTGGAGCCCACCCGCCGCAGGGCCTGGATGATCCGCCCCGGCAAAGCGCCCACGTAGGTGCGGCGATGCCCGCGGATCTCCGCCTCGTCGCGCACGCCGCCGAGCGATATGCGCACGAACTCCCGGTCCATGGCCCGCGCGATGGATTGGCCGATGGAGGTCTTGCCCACCCCGGGCGGTCCCACGAAGCACAGGATTGGGCCCTTGGCGTCCTCCACGAGCTGCCGCACGGCCAGGAACTCCAGGATCCGCTCCTTGGCCTTGGTCAGCCCATAGTGGTCGCGGTCGAGGATCCTCTGGGCCCGCTCCACGTCCAGCCGGTCCTCAGTCGCCACGCTCCACGGCAGCTCCAGGATCCAGTCCAGGTAGCTGCGGATGACGCTGACCTCCGGGGAGGCCATGGGCATCCGTTCCAGCCGCTCAACCTGCTCCAGGGCGGCCTCCTGCGCCTGTTGGGGCAGCTCTGCGGCCTCGATCCGCTCCCGGTACTCCCAGACTTCGCCCATGACGCCCTCGACCTGGCCGAGCTCGTCCTGGATGGCCCGCAGGTGCTCCCGGAGGTAGTACTCGCGCTGCGAGCTGTCGATCTCCTCCTCGACTCGCTCCCGCATCTCCTCCTCCAGACGCAGCACCCGCAGCTCCTCCCGCAGGTGGCGGGCGGCGATCTGCAGCCGCCTGGCGCAGTCGGGCTCCTCGAGCAGCGCCTGCCGACGGCCGAGGTCAAGGTCCAGGCAGGAGACGATGATGTCGGCAAGCTGGCAGAGGTCGTCGATGTTCAGAGCTGTGACGAGCGCTTCCGGCGGGATGCGCCGGGACAGCTCGGTGGCCTCCTCAAACTCCTCGAGGGTGCGGCGCTTGAGGGCCTCAATGTGCGGAGTGGGATCGGGGCGGACCTCGCAGACCGGCTCCACACTCGCCACCATGAAGGGATCGGTCTGCAACATCTCAACGATGCGCACGCGGGTCATGCCCTCAACGACCACACGCACCGTCCCGTCAGGAAGCTCCAGCGACTGCAGACAGCGGGCCACGGTGCCCACCTGATAGAGGTCCTCGGGGGCCGGATCGTCCTGCTCGGGATCGCGCTGGGCAACCAGCAGGGCCATGGCGTCCTCGCTGCGCGCGCGACGCAGCGCCCGCAGGCTCCGCTCCCGCCCGAAGATCAATGGGAGCACCGTGCTGGGGAATACGACCACGTCCCGGACGGGCAGCACCGGCAGGGAGGCCCCCCCGGCCGCCTCCATCTCAGCCGGGCGCGAGACCCAGTCGGCGGAGAACTCGGGGCCCGGTTCGGGAAAGCCGTCGGCCTCGGGTGGCTGAAGTGGTGGCTGGCGGCGCATCGAGATCGCACCTGCG
>JBNGDZ010000088.1:0-12731 GCA_049975765.1 Armatimonadota bacterium | reverse complement strand
TCCGCGCACCCCGCGTCGCGGCAGCAGGCGCCGCTCCGCGCTACGACACCAGATCGCGCAGGTACTGGAGGTTGTGGCGGCCCGCCTGCATCGGGTCGTCGGTCGGCGGCGTCTCCAGGATCAGCCAGTCGTCGTAGCCGATCTCGTGGAGGGCCTGCAGGCAGGCCGGGATGTCCACGATCCCCTCCCCCAGCAGGTCGGCCTCGCGGTCCTTGACGTGAACCACCGCGATGAGATCGGCCAGATCGTGGATCTCGGCCACCGGGTCGTTACCGAAGGCGGTGGCGTTGCCGATGTCGTAGTAGACCGCGACCGCCGGGCTGTCGGCGCCCTCGGCGATGGTCCGAAGCTCCTCGGCCGACTTGCCGCAGCCGCGACCAACGTTCTCGAGGCACAGCATCACGCCGGCCTCCTCGGCCCCATGGGCGACACCCGCCATCTCACGCATCCACCGGGCCGTGCACTCCTCGTGACTGATCTCCTCCTCGGCGGGGGTGACGGGCACCAGGATCCACTGCGCACCGAGGTCGGCGGCGGCCTGGATGCTGGCGGTGAGGAGATGCCGCGCGGTGTCAAGCAGCGCGTCATCGACCGCCGCCGGGCTGTACTTCCACAGTGCGCCGATGCACAGCGAGGGCACCTCAACACCGGTCTCCTCGGAGAGCGCCCCGATCTGGGCCCGCTCGTACGACGAGAGGACGGGCTCGTTCTCGTACTCGGCGCGGATGTCCAGCTCCACCCCATCGAAGCCGATCTCGGCCACCTGGGGGAAGAGCTCCGTCATGTCGGGAAAGCCCATTGAGCCGTTGCGTATTCCGATCTTCACAGCGTCATCTCCCGTCTGTCGTCGATGCATACGGCCCGCCGCCGGGATGGCGGCCCGGGCCGCTCGGTGAGTGTTGCTCGCACACGGAGGTCAGCGACTTGCGACCACCGGGGCCTGGAAGCGGTCGGACAGATCGTGCAGGTGGTCGATGAATGTGTCGCTGTCGGCCATGCCGCCCTGGCTCCAGGCCCCGACGAGGCGGGCGCGGTACGGCACCGAACCCTCCTGGGGCTCCGGTGAGAGATAGACCACGTAGCCGTCCGCCTCGCCACCCTCAACGCCCCAGCGGAGGAAGCGCCCCGGCTCGAAGAGCACGGCGAGGCCGGTCCTGCCGATGATCCCCGCCTGCTGACCCATCAGCCCCAGGATCCCCTCCTCCTCGCTGGCGAGAAAGGCCTTCGGGCCTGGAATCCGCCGGACGCCGACGCCGAAGGCGCCGGGACCGTCGCGCTGCGGGTCGATAGTGAAGGTGGCGTCGATGAAGGCGTGGTGGGCGTAGACCACGTAGCGGATGGTAGCGTCGTAGAGGCCACCGGCGTTCGTCCCCCAGCCTTCCACCTGCACCTCCAGCCCGGCGCGGACCGGGCCGTTGCACAGCAGCCGGCACGCATGCGTGGTGTCCTCGTCCACGACCGGGCGCGAATCGCCGATGAGCGGCCCGCCCAGGCCGACCGTATCGCCGACGAGGAGCACGTCAACCGCCACGGGATTGTCCGAGTGGTAGTCGATGCTCTCAAGCTCATCGAGCGAGAGCCGCCAGGCCTCGGGGCGCTTGCCGTAGATGTCCCACTGCAGGGCCCCGATGAAGTGCAGCGGCGCGTAGATGCCGTAGAGCCCGAAGCCCATGCGGTCGCTGTCCAGCGCCGCGTAGCTCTCGTACCGCCAGCTCGTGCGGGCGTCGGCCCAGTCGCCGCCATCCCACTGCCGCTGGGTGTCCACCCAGACGCTGGTGTCGCCGGGCGGTAAGTCCAGGACCATTACGAGCTCGTCGGCAGTTCCGTCACCGTCGAGGTCATCGAGCTGGACGGCCACCTTCTCCCCCATGCTGCTGGCGCCCACCATGGCGCCGGGCTCGCCCACGCCGAGCAGCGAGGCCGGCGCCACGCAGATGGCGTTCGGCCTCGCGACGTCGAGCGGGTTGGTCACGGTCAGGGTGACTCGCTCGGCCATGGCGCCGGCCGCGCAGAACAGGGCCATGCACACCAGTATGCACAGCGGTCTCCGCATCGTTCTTCCTCCCCGATCGCGATTGCTATATCCCTGCGTGTCCTGGGAGCGCCACAAGAGGGCCGAAGGCGTAAGCCCGGCCCATCCACGTTGCCCCATGAGAGCGCTACTGTTCGCCGCTGGCCTGCCCGTCGCCGCCGGCGCCCACGCGGCCCTCCTCGAAGGCGTCGGCCATGGCCGCGATGCCCGAGAGCACGCCGCTGGCCTCCACGGGCAGGAAGATCTTCGTGGCCTTCCCGTTGGCCATGCGCTGGAGGGTCTCGAGGTACTTCACAGCCAGCAGATCGTGCGTGGGGTTGCCCTCGTGGATGGCGTTGTAGACGTTGATCGTGGCCTGGGCCTGGCCCTCGGCGACGGCGATCTCCCGGAACCTCTCCGCGTCAGCGACCTCGCGGATGGCCTGGGCCTTGCCCTCGGCCTCCAGGATCGCCGACTGGCGCTCACCCTCGGCCTCCAGGATGGCCGACTCCCGCACGCCCTCGGCCTCCAGGATGGCCGCCCGCTTGTTGCGCTCTGCCTTCATCTGCCGGCTCATGGCCTCGGTGATGTCCTTGGGAGGGTCGATGCGCTGCAGCTCCACACGGGTGACGCGCACGCCCCACTTGTCGGTGGCATCGTCGAGGATGGTGCGAAGCTGGGCGTTGATCGTCTCGCGCGAGGTCAGCGTCTCGTCCAGCTCCAGGTCACCGATGACGTTGCGCAGGTTGGTCTGGGCCAGCTTCATGGCGGCGAGGCGGAAGTCGGTGACGTTGTAGACGCGGCGGAAGGGGTCGGTGACCTCGAAGTAGATCACCGCGTCCACGGTCACCACGACGTTGTCCTCGGTGATGACCTCCTGCGGGTTGACGTCCAGCACCGTCTCGCGCATGTCCACCCGGGTGAGCGTCTGCACGAACGGGAAGATGAACTGCAGTCCCGGGTCCACGGTCTTGGAGTATCTGCCCAGCGTGGCCACCACACCTCGCTCGTGCTGCCGGACGACGTAGATGGCGTGACTGGCCAGCACCACCACCAGGATGCCGAACACGATCCAGATCATCACTGCCCACTCCATCGCACGGACCTCCTCGCAACGCGCGGCACGTTACGCTCCCCAGGAAGCGAGAGCGGTACTCACGACCGGACGGGACACGCCCCTCAGGCCTCAGCGGGGTACGCATTGCTGGTGACCCACTCGGTGACCACCAGGGTGGCGCCCTCCACCCCCAGCACACATACGCGCTGGCCGGCCTCGATGGTCTCGTCGGCTCGGGCGCGCCACTCGTCCGAGCCCACGCGCACCCGACCGGTGTTGCTCACCGGGTCGATGGTCTCCAGCACGATGCCCTCCCTGCCGACCATGGCGTCCACGTTGGAGGGGATCAGCTTCTCCTGCTGGAATCGCTGCGCTATCGGGCGTCCAAGGTAGAGCAGCAGCGCGGTGGCTACACCGAATGCCGCCCAGGGCGCCCACACCACCCCGGGAAGCAGGGCCGAGACGATCGCGGCGGCGAAGCATCCGCCGGCCACCCACAGCATGAAGAACGTGACGGACAGCAGCTCGATGATCAACGCGACCACGCCGGCGATGATCCAGATGCCATAGGTCTCCATCCGCCTACCTCCCGACTGCTTTGCTGGGTCAGATCGTCCGAAGCGCCGGGTCCAGCCTGCCGATGAAGCTCAGGCTGTACGCCTGGAAGAACACATTGATGGGCAGCAGCAAGCAGTTGAGCAGATACCCATAGACCGCTCCCCCCAGAACGATCGCCAGCAGGGCGGGGCCGCCCAGGGACATCACGGCGGTGGCGCCGTCGATGCCCCACCACCTCACTGCAGCCACCATCCCGGCCAGCGTCGCCGCCGGAAGCACGAGGATCAGCAGCGACGCCAGGCCGACGAATCCCGCCACCAGCCCCGCGCCGATAGCGCAGACGACCTTCAGAACATAGTACAGCACAACGTTCACGAACTGCCCGCGCCATGCCCGGCCGACGTGCCCCCAGCCCTCCCACACGCCACACCTGCGCACATACATTGCCGGGACCAGGAAGTCCTCGGTCAGCGAGCGAACCAGCGCGAATCCCGCCGCCGCCACCAGGGCAAGGGCGCCCAGCCCCGCGATCCCGCTGAGGCCCAACACCGCCGGCAGCCGCTCTCCACCGGCGGCCAGAGTTCCGCTCAGCACCAGGGGCACGATCGCCGCCGCCAGCAGGACCAGCGGCACGAGGCCCACCAGCAGATACCACAGCACCAGCGACAGCCCGTGCCCGGTGTGCCGCCGCCACGATGGCCCGATGCGCGGCTCTACCGGAGCCGCCACCGCGTCCACGAAGATGAAGCGGAAGACGGCCTTGACGAAAACGAACCCCACGAACAGCACGACCCAGATGATCGCCAGGCCCACCGCAAGCACCAGCAGGCTCTCGATGTTGCTGCTCAGCCAGGCACCGGCCCGCCACAGACTCTGCAGGGCCTCGGTGCCAAGCTGCTCTGCGCCCTCCCACTCGCCCCCATCACCGGATGGGCCGCCGGGTATCTGCACCGCCCCGCCACCGCCGCCACCCCCGCCCGCAGCGCCGAGCATGGCGATGAAGCCCAGCTTCAGCCACACGCCGACGTCGATGCGCTCCAGGAGCAATGTCCGGGTACGCGCCCATGCGTTCTGCAGGCTGTCCGTGACGATCGAGCTATCCATTGGTGTGGGGGATTTCGCCCCTGAGGTCAGTTATCCGTCCTGCACGCCGAATCCTGCTTCTGCCGCGGAGATTCGACGCCACTTGACAGCCTCGGGCGCGCGGGGGTATCCTGCGGTCGCCATCGCAGATCAGCCGAGGAGGCGCCTCCAGTATGCTTCAGGCCGATGCCCTCAAAGGTATTGTACCCCCCACGACCACCCCGCTAACCGAGAACGAGGGGATCGACCGCGATGCCGTGGGCCGGCTGATGGACTACTTCGTGGACGCCGGCTGCGCCGCCGTCTTCGCCCTGGGCTCCTCCGGCGAGTCCCCGTGCATGCCCCGGGAGCTGCGCTACGAGATGGTGGACGCCTGCGCCGACGCCCTGGGCGGTCGCCTCCCACTGCTGGCCGGGGTCTCCACGGCCTCCTTCCGAGAGAGCAGCCGGCAGGCGGAGGAGATGGCAGAGATCGGCGCCGACGCGATCGTGGCCACCTGTCCGTGGTACTACTACTACGGCCAGGAGCAGCTTCATGCCTACTTCATGGCTCTCATGGAGGCCAGCGCTCTCCCCCTGGTCATCTACGACATTCCGGGCCGCAGCGACAACGAGCTGGAGGTGGACACCGTCCTGGCCCTGGCCGAACAGGAGCGGATCATCGGACTCAAAGACAGCACCGGGAACCTGGTGCGCGGCTTCGACCTCGTGAACGCTCTGGAGGGCAACGACGGCTTCGCGTTGCTGCAGGGCTCTGAGCCGCTGCTGGGGGCGGCCCTGCTGATGGGCTACGACGGCGCGGTCATGGGCATGGCCAACGCCTGCCCGAAGCTGTGCGTCGCCCTCCACCAGGCCGGCACCGGCGGTGACGTCCCTCGCACCCGCGAGCTGCAGGAGCTGCTCAGCTCCGTGTACCCGTTCTTCTACGCCTCCCAGCCGGGCACGCGCAATGTAGGCACCATCGTCGGCGCCATGAAGACCGCCCAGGAGCTGCAGGGGCTGTGCAGCCGGCGCATGTTCTTCCCCGCCCGGCCGGTCACGGACGAGGAGGTCGAGCGTATCAAGGTCTTCCTCGACCCGCTCGCGGAGACCGGGTGGATCGAGTACGCCTGACAGGATTGCCCGCGACCCAGCACTCGGCCGATTCTCCTATTGCCCGCGCGCGAGGGCGACCTCGCCCGCAGACAATCTCAGGTCCCCCAGTCAGACCGTTTCCCCTATGCCGCCGGGTCAACCGGCCCGCAGCTCGATCATCTGGTAGACGCGCAGCGTGGGCAGCTCCACCTCCGCGACACCGTCGGCGACGCTGCAGTCAATGATGACCGGGGCCGCCGCGTCCGGGTCATAGACCGTGGCTGTCGCGCCCGCCCAGGCAGCAGGCACCGGGACTGCCACGCGGATGTCAGCAACAGGGGTGAGCTGCCCCGGGTTGCTCTCGGTCGCGGTCACGTTGTAGTTCACCGCATGCAGCACCAGCCTCGTCGGGCTGTCGGTCGGCTCGGCGAAGGCCGTGAAGCGCACGCCCCGCAGCCGGCCGTTGGACGCACACAGGGGCTCGCCGAACCGCGGCGGGTCCTCCCAGTCCCACGCTTCCGCGTCGTCGATGACGTCTCCGAGGACCTCCCGGATCGGCGTGAAGTTGATCTGCGCGTCATCGCTCTGGATGATCAGCCTGCCGCCGTCGGCCACGAACTGCCTGATCGCCGCGATCTGGCGGGCGGTCAGGTCGTAGTGGGGGCAGACCAACACGAGTGTGCGGCCGGCTGCCGGGGTGAGGTCATCGGCCGACAGGTCCCGGTCCAGCAGGCCGTGGAAGAGGATGTGGCGCGATGACAGGTGCTCGGCTACCGTGCGCCCGCTGTCCCGCCCGATCTGACCGGGGTTGCCTCCCCAGTAGGCGTACAGCAGGGCCACGGAGCCATACGGCGCGAGGCCCTCACTCACGTCGCCGTGCGCCTCGAAGAAGCGTCCATACTTCGCCAGCGGCTCGCCTCTGGCCTCAGGAGCATGCTTGCCGCCGCTGGCGGCCCCTTCCGCGATCGCCAGCTCCTGCAGCCGCTCCAGGCCCTCGCGGGTGTGCGTGTAGCTCAGACTCACGGTCCGGCAGCGGCTGGTGAAGGTACAGCTCAGGCCCGCCAGGTTGACCCGATAGAGACTCCCCAGGCCCAGCCGGTCCGCCACCGGCGCGCGGTCCGCCACCTCGATGTGCTCCGCGTCGGTGTAGAGGTAGGAGACGTCGATGGCGTAGGCGCCAGGCTCCGCCGGCGTCCACGTGCCGGTCAGCCTCGCCGGCGGCCGCCGCGCCCCCTGCACCTGCGCGGGATCGCCGACGCCGGGAAGCGGTCCCATCGGCACGCTCTGGGCCTCGCCGCTCTGCAGGTGCGTGAGGCGCAGTGTCAGCTCCTCGAGGCAGTCCCCATCTCGATTGCTGGCTCCCACGCTCTCGACATCCACCGCAAGCTCGACGGCCTCACCGGGCGGGCAGGTGGCGGGGTAGTGCACCGTGCCGCTGACCTCCGAGAACACCTGGCTGTGGACCGCCTCATAGGCGATAGCCCCCATCTGCAGCTCCGCGTCGTCGGCCACCTGCACCAGGGCCTCGGGATCCTCGGGCAGTTCGCCCTCGAACAGGCATCCGGGCGAGTCCACGCTCTCGAACATCAGGAAGTCGCACCCGTCCCCGAGCGGAACGACGTACTGGTATCTGCCGCAGTTGGGGAAGGTCATGAAGTCGGGGTTCATCTCCCTGCCCGCCTCTCGGAGCATCGCGAGCCGGTCGCGGATGACGGCCTTGTTCCACCGCTCCTGTATCGCCTGCAGCTTCGGGTTGCCGAACTCGATCTCGCCGTAGTCCTCGCCGCATGCTCGCCTGAGCGTCTCCTCGTCAAAGTTCTCCCGCACCCACGTCGGGAAGGCCTCCTGGCAGTGCGGGCAGCCGTGGCCATGGCGCGTGGAGTTATCGACGAAGGTCCCATCATGGCCGCACTGCGCGATGAGCCTCACGATGGCCCTGCTGTAC
The DNA here is from genome assembly GCA_049975765.1 of Armatimonadota bacterium. GTDB lineage: Bacteria > Armatimonadota > Zipacnadia > Zipacnadales > UBA5352 > JAYENL01. The sequence continues at coordinate 5,004 of JBNGDZ010000088.1, read as the reverse complement.
TGGTTCCAGGAGGGGTTGTTGGGACAGGCCCCGTAGCGGTGCAGCGGGTCATAGTAGGGCGGCGTGAAGCCGTAGCCGGGATCTACCCGCTCGCCGTCGGGCGTGCGCATCAGCCACTCAGTGGGCCCCGTCGGCGGCTTTGGCCCCAGCCAGCGGGCATAGTCCTCCCAGTTATCGTAGAGCTCCCAGATGCCCACGCGCTGCTCGTGGTCGCCCGCCAGGGTGTAGAAGCAGATGTATGGCATCAGCAGTTCGACCCCAGCCTCGTGGATCCGATCCACGGCCGCCGTGATCCGCTCGATCTTCTCCTCCAGCTCCTCCGGGCTCAGCAGCCGGATGTTCTCGCGGCTGAGAGTGTGTCCCGGCCCCCCGGTCCTCTGATTCTCTCCGGCCATGTAGGGGATCGGCCCCCAGTTGTGCGTGACGGGCACCGCCTTGCCGATGTGCAGCAGGTCCGGCGGCGTATCGCCGAACTCCTCCATGGCGTCCGGATCCGTGATCCAGTGGTCGCTGTAGTCGATGACGTAGATGAACGGCCTGGCGCTGCGCTGCGTGCCGGCCTGGAGCGGCATGACGAGGCCGAGGGTCAAGACGACGATCCAGATCCAGTGCATGCTCATCGTGGCTTCCTCCCGGATACGGCGCTTCCCAAGCAGTGTGCACCTTCCCGCCCCGGCGCCTACTCCGCGGATCTGCGGCGGGCGCCTTCGAGCACAGGAGAGAACGTATGATACATGCGCTCCAGCGTCGCCGGGATGTCGATGCCGAACTCGCAGGAGGCGGCGCACTCGTCGCGCATCTCGCACTCGAAGCACTGCTCGATGGCGCGCAGGTCCTCATCCCAGCCACGCTCCAGCGCCTCCTCGATGCCGTGCCGCTGGTACAGCAGGTCCATGATCATCAGCCGGCTGATCTCCACGCCGTGCGGGCACTCGTGATGCCGGTAGCACAGGCGGCAGGTGCCGGGCAGGTGGGCCTCTCGCATCTCGCCGAGGATCTGCTCCTCAGCCTCAGTAAGGGGCTGGAACTGCTCCCCCACCTTCGCGTTGGCCTCGACCTCAAAGCGGCGCCACATCCCCGGAATCGTGGTGTGCACGCCCTCCTGAGACAGCACCCATCGCAGCGCCAGGTCGGCGTGTCCGGCCAGGAGGCAGCCGCCCAGGGGCTTGAGCACCGCCACGCCCACGTTCTCCTCGCGAGCTCTGGGGAGCACGTCCTCCACCATGCGGCGGTTGACATAGTTGAGCATGATCAGCACAACATCAATCAGGCCCGTCGCCAGGCCGGACATGATAACGTCCGGGTTGTGGCCGGTCATGCCGATGAAGCGGACCTTCCCGGCGTCGCGGGCCTCATCAAGGGCCTCGAAGGCCCCGCCGGGCGCCAGGCACTCATCCAGGTCCTGGGGCTGGTGGAGCTCGTGGCACTGGTATATGTCGATGTAGTCCGTGCGTAGAGTCCGGAGGCTGGTATCGATGGCCTCGGCCATCTCCCCCCTGGTGTGCGATAGGTCGCGGCTGCAGATGATCACCTCGTCGCGCCGGCCCTGAATGGCCTCGCCGAGCCGCTCCTCGCAACGGGCGTAGGCGCGGGCGGCGTCGAAGTAGTTGATCCCCAAGTCCACGCCGAGGCGATACAATTCCACCGCCTCGTCATGCGGCGGCCTGCGGATCGGGATCCCGCCGAAGCCGATGATCGATACCTCGAGGCCGGTACGACCGAGCGTGCGTGTCTGCATGGTGCGGTGTCCTCTCCTCCGGATGTGGCCTGACGCGAGTCGCCGCCGGGCTCAGGGCCAAGGCGCCTGCCCGCGGCGTCTCCGTGGGCGCTGTTCCACGCTCGAGCGCCGGAACCTCCTGGAGTCGCTCCGTATCAACGCCCACGGTCCGGCGACTCCCGGGCGACGGAAGGCGCCAGCGCTCAGCAGTCAACCGCGGGCCTGACGACCCGCGTCGGGCGTGAGAACGCCCCACCTCCGTACCACACGGCCCCCCGCGCACTCCCGCATCCCCTGTGACACAGGAGGGCCGGCTTTGCCAAGCCGGCCATCGCCGCGACGGAGGATTCCGCCAGCCTCCGGCGAACTACACGGTGACCTGTGCAGAACATCGCGGCGACCACGGCCGACCGGCGGCGCGTATGCCCACCGGCCGACATGAGGCAGCCAGAGATGCCAGAGCGGAAACAGGTGCCGGACCCTACTTTGCTGCGGATATGTCGGTACGTCAGGATTCTCGAGAGGCATAGCGGTCCCACCATCTCCTCGGCTGCCATAGCAGAGGCCGCGGGAGTCAACGCCGCTCAGGTACGGAAGGACCTGTCATTCTTCGGCGAGTTCGGGCAGCCCGGCGTGGGCTACGACGTTGAGCAGCTCCACTCCTCCCTCAAGCGCATGATGGGCCTGGACCGGGAGCTGAAGGTCGTGGTGGTGGGCGCCGGAGCGCTGGGGTCGGCGCTGATCAACTACCCCGGCTTCGAGAGGCGGGGCTTCCGGATCGTGGCGGTGTTGGACAACGATCCCGCCAAGATCGGCGGACGGCTGCGCGGCTACGAGGTGATGGCCTTCGACCGCCTGCGGGAGGTGATCGCCGACGAAAACGTGAGCATCGGCGTCATCGCCGTCCCGCGGCAGGCCGCCCAGGCCGTCGCCGACGCGCTCATCGACGCCGGCATCAAGGCCATCCTGAACTTCGCACCGGTGACCCTGAAGGTCCCTGACGAGGTCGTGGTGCGCGGCGTGGACCTGACCCTGCAGCTCGAGACGCTGGCCTTCCACCTCAGCAATTGACCCCAACCCTCCCACCGGAGGCCGCCCTCCATGCCGGCGCGAAGGACCCGGCGCTGCTTGACTGCGTGGAGCCCACGCTGAATGGAGGTATGACCGCGCGCTCACGCACGGACGCAACGCGATGAAGCGGCTGGTGGTGTGCGACTCGGCCCTGGTGTACCCCGGTGTCCCCGAGGCGGTGCTGCGCAACGGGGACGTGGTGCTGCCGCTGGTAGAGCGCTTCGACGAGGCGGTCTTCATGGCGGGGCCGGGCTACGACCAGCTCCGGGAGCGCTTCCCCCGGTTCAACCTCCACGCGCGGCGAATCGCCCGAGAGCTCTCTGCGGTGCTGCCCGATTGGCTGGCCGCCAGTCGCCCTGAGTGGGGGCATTCGGCTTGGGAGCTGTTCGCAGACCTCTTCGTGAAGTTCTCCCTGGGCCCGCTGCTGGCGAACCTGGAGCTGGCGCGGCTGGCAGCAGAGGCGGCCCCGGCCGAGGTACTGGCGTGGGAGCTGCATACGGCGGACGGCTGGTGGTCGAGGAGGCAGATGGTCGCTGAGATGGCGGCGGTGGTGGCCGATGCAACGGGAGCTCGGCTGGTGCGCTCGGCGCCGGTATGGAAGCGCTCGCTGCGGGCGCTGACGACGCCGATAGCGCCGGTTGCGCAGGCCCTGCGCTTCCTCCGCAGAGCCGCTCAGGCCGGCGGGCAGAACGCCCCGTCAGGCGCCGACGTGCTGTTCGCGGTAGTCGGGCCCACGCTGATACCGCTCTACGATCGCATCGCCGCCCGCATCGAGGAGCATCACGGCCTGCGCTGCCTGGCGATCGACATCCCGCCGGATGATCCTCTGGAGGCCATGCCGGAGGGCGACCGTCCCAGGGCCTCGATACACTCCTTCTGCCGGCCGGAGCTGGTGAGCCAGGGACGCAGAGAGGTTATCGCCGCCTGGCGCGCCGGTAGACGCGCCGCGGGGCGGCTGGCTGAGGTGGGGCCCCTATCGGATCTGCCTCCGCTGCTGCTGGAGCTGCTCGGCTCGAGGCTGCGGACCACGTTGACGCGCGACGTGACGGCGTGTCTGCACTACGCGCGGCTGTGGGAGCGTGCGCTGGAGGCGCTCAAGCCGGCCGCCCTCGTGGCCTTCAACACCCACGGCGATACTCTGGCGGCCGGCGTGCTGCAGGCCCGCCACCGCTCCATACCCACCCTCTGCGTGCAGCATGGCATCTGGGGGCCCTACTTCCAGACCGGAGCGTTGCTGCCGTACGACGACGTCCTGGTATTTGGGGCCTACGCCCGGGAGGTCCTTGCCCCTCTCGCGGCCTCGCACACACGATTCACCACCACTGGTCACTGCCTGTACGACGACCTCGGAGGGAATGAGGCGGCGGAGCCGCTGCGGTCTGAGCTACTCGGCGAGCATGACCATCTGGCCCTCGTGACCACCCAGCCCATCGAGGCGAGGCTGCGCAGGACGGAGCCGCGGTGGTGGCTGGAAGGGGCGGCGCGGGCGTGCGAGGATCTCAATGCCCTCCTGGTCATCAAGCCGCACCCCCAGGAGCGGGACCTGGCGCGCTACGACCTACTGCTGCGCGACCATCCGCGTTCCGTGCGGCTCATCCGCCACGGGGAGGTCCCGCTGCGGCGCCTCATCGCCGCGGCCGACGCCCTGCTCACCCGCTTCTCGACCACCGCCTTCGAGGCCGCGCTGCTGCGCACACCAATCATCACCGTGAACCTGTCCGGGGGGCCGGATCAGTACCCCTACGCGGAGGAGGGAGCGGCGGTGGGAGTGTGGCAGTACGAGGACATCCTTCCCACCCTCCGCTCGCTGCTTCGCGATCCTGATGAGCGAAGACGGAGTCTGGAGGCCCAGGAACGCTTCCTGGATCGTCATCTGGGGCCACGCGATGCCGCGGCGACGGAGCGCATCGCGGACTTCATCGCGGAGCGTGCAGGCAACGGGAGACTCGACGAGGAGGCAGAGTCATGAGGATCAGGACACTGACAGTGCTGGCGTGCTGCATGCTGCTGTGCGCGGGACAGGCCGGTGCCGTCACGATCGCGGCGGACGGCCAGCCCATGGCGGCCATAGTTGTCGCCGAGGAGGCCACCATTGCCGAGCAGGGCGCCGCAGAGGAGCTGGCGGCCTACCTGGGGCAGACGGCCGGCTGCGAGTTCACGGTCACGGGCGAGGCCGATGCGGACGGTCCGGCGGTCTACGTCGGCCCGACCCAGCG
>JBNGDZ010000087.1:0-12769 GCA_049975765.1 Armatimonadota bacterium | reverse complement strand
CAATACGGCTCTCGGGCAGCCGGTCCGCCGCCCACAGGATGCTTCGCGCCAGCGCCGCCCAGCGGTACTCCCAGTACTGGTTGGTGCCCTCGCGGAAGGGGACCAGCCCCGATACCTCCTCCGACCATCTGAGCCGAGCCGCCCGCCCCTCGCCAATGGTGCCCACGCTCAGCGACTCCAGCACCTTGGCGCCGCCGGAGGTGGCGGATATGACCTCAGCGCTCAGCCCGCCCAGGACCTCGGCAAGCTCTCCGTGCGCCAGTGGCTCGTCGGGAAGCCGGCCCAGCAGCTCGTCGAGCACCTCCGGCTTCGCCGCATCGCCTCCGGCCAGCGGCTCCACGGACACCAGCCCGACGCCCCGCTCCACGGCGGCGGCGATGGAGTGCACCACGGAGGGCTCCGACGGGCGCCCGGCCAGGATGATGACATCGTGACCTCCCGCGGCCAGGCGGCGCTCGATGGCGGAGGCGTCGAAGGCCACGCAGTGATCGACCCTGCCCGAGCCGCGGTAGGTGGGGCAGTAGACCAGGTCATAGTCCATCTCGAGCCGCTGCGCGAGCTCCGCCGCGTCACGCTGGAACTCGCCGATGAAGATCAGCGCCCGCAGCGGTTCGCCCGGAAGCGGGTTGAAGGCCTTCAGCGCCGGCGTCGGCCAGGCCTCGCCCAGGCCCCGCTCGTCCGAGCCGGTGCACTTGCGCGCCTCCTGGATGCCGCCCAGCCCCACGGCGCCCCGGAAGACCTGTACCCAGGCGTACTCGACCCACCCTGTGCGGTTGGCGCGGTAGAGGTTGGCGGACCTGAGGCGCCTGGCGCCGCTGTCCACCACGATGCGCCCGACCTGCAGCTCGAAGTCGTCCCCAACCTCCAGGTTGAAGTAGGGATAGAGGTCGTCCGGGCTGCCGTCCTCCATCTCCTGGACCACCGCGATGCCGGCGGTCGCGCCCCCGCCGGCGCGGACCACGGACATGACGGTGAAGATGTCGCCCGCCTCCACGGGCACGTCCAGCGCCTGGGAGGCGATGCCGTAGTCGCCATCATTGTGCAGGGCATAGTGGCGGCTCATTGGGACGATCTCGGAGTGCTGCGTGTGGGTGGAGAGCCGCCAGCCCGGCACTTCCTGCTCGCCGGGCACAAAGCCCGGATTCTCCAGCAGCCCCGCCGGCAGCTCAAGCGCGCTGACTCGCCGCGCGTCGGTGCCCGCTGCGGGAGCGCCGGAGAAGCGCAGCCGGCCGAAGCCCTCGGGGACGCCGAACTTCTTCAGCCCCTCCTCCAGAGGCGACCAGGTGCTCCACTCGGTCGGCTCCGCGGGGCGATGCTCCCGGCCCACATTGAAGCCCCAGACGTCGCCCGGCCGCGGCGCGCCTCCGGGAAGGTCTCGCCACGGGATGGCCATTTCCACCTCCCAGGCCGCATCGCCGATCCTCGCGGCAACCCGGGCGCGGGCGTTGTAGCTGGGGTCAGTGGTGCGCTCGTCATAGAGCGTGCCCAGCGCGTTGACGATGAAGTGGAAGTACTCCGCGGAGGCCGGCTCCGGCTGCAGGAAGACCTCAACGGCGTCCTCCATCCACGTCTCGCCGTCGCGGGTGGTGACCTCGGCGGTGATGGTCGCCGGGTCGGGCTCCAGGCAGATGGCGTGCAGGTACAGCGCGTCGTCGTCCCAGGCTGCGCGTACCGTCGTCTGCCGAAAGGCGCGCTGGGTCCCGCCGCTGCCCAGCACGCTGAAGTCCGTGGCCACCATCGCCCCCTGCCAGCAGGCGTCTGCAGTGCGGGCATCGATCGCCGGCGGCCGGGCGGCCCTGGTGCAGACGAGGGTCTGGGCGCGAGAGGAATCTGATGCGACCACAAGGGCGATCGACGCGAGCGCGAACGCGAGCGTCAGGCCGCCTGAGGCGATGCAGAGGTCTCTGGATGCGATCATGATACGCTCCTCCAGGGGCCGGCCGGGGCCGGGACTCTACCGGGCTTTGAGATGCTCCAGGGTGATTCGGTCACCGACCTGCAGCTTCCACAGTCGGTAGCCGGCCGCGCGGTGGCCCGAGAGCACGAAGCCGTCGGCGGGTATCGCGGCGTCGCCTTGGCGGATCTGGACGTCCACCACCTCGCCGTCGCTGACCACGACCTCGACTCCCCACATGTTCGTGCCCGTGGTCTCTCCATGCTCGGGGGTGTAGATGACCAGCTCGTCGGGCCCGCGGGTCCGGTTGATCTTCACGGGCAGCAGTCGCAGGCCGGCCTTGGGGGCGCGCACCTGCAGGCCCACGTCGCGGATGGCCTCGGCCGTCGCCCTCGCCTCCGCGACAAGCGGCGACGCGGCGAGGAACCGGTGCAGCTCCGGCTCCTGCACCTCGCCCACGGCCTGCGGGAGTCGCGCCATGGTCGCTGCGGCGCGGACCGCGGCGCGTCTGGCCGCCGGACCGTCGCTGTCCTCCAGCGCCGCGACGGCTTCGCGCCAATGTCCGAGGGCCTCCGCGTAGACGGCGGCGCCGCGCATGTTGACCCGCCAGCGATCCAGCCACGGGCGGCCCTCCGGCCGCACGTTGCCGGCGTCGGCCCGCGCCAGGATCTCCGCGCACCTGGCGATCAGGCTCTGCAGCTCCGCCGCGTCTTCAGCGGTGGCCTCCTCAGGGCGGACGGAGAGCCGGAACATGCCCACGCTGGCTCGCTCCCAGGTCTGAGCGAAGCGGGTCATCGTCTCCGCCGCGGGACCCCAGGCGTCGTGGCAGTAACGCCGGACCAGGGCCTCCACATCCGCCTCCGGGTCCCACAGCAGCCGGGCCATCACATAGTAGTTGAGCCCCACACCCCAGTTGATCTCCGGCGGGTTGTTGATCTGCGCCATGAGCCCGGACGCACCGAGGTCCGCGACCAGGCGGATCTCCCGGGCGATGGCGTGAGGGAACAGCAGGTTGAACCGCTTGGCCTCATGTCCGGTGAAGTAGTACTCGTAGATCCAGATGCGGTCCATGCCGAGCTCTCGCCATTGCCGGAGGGCGTCGATGTACTCCTGGTGGCTGGAGCTGCCCAGGATGTCCGCATGCAGGATGCCGGCGGCGAAGGCCAGGACCGTGTTCTCGGTGTGGGGCTCAGGCTCGTCGGGCGGGCGCAGGTAGTTGTTGTAGGCCAGCAGACCCACGCGCACGGACGGATGACGCTCCCCGATGGCGCGGGCCACGGGGTTGAACAGGCGCAGGTAGCGGCCGTCGAGCGTCTCCCTGGGGTCAATCCTCCCGCACTGCTCGCACTGGCAGAACGGGAAGTAGCCGTCCTCCGGCCAGAAGCCGAAGGCCTCCACCCAGGGGTGCTCGTCGATCAGCGCACTCAGGTTCTGGGTGGCGTGATGGATGGACGCCGGATCGTGTGGGCAGAGGGTCTCACCCTCTTCGGCATAGTACGTGAACCCATGCTCGCCCAGCTCCACGGAGAGGCTGGCCTCCTCCATCAGCGGCCGGGTCCGAGTCAGGTCCCATCCCAGCTTGGCCAACCCCCAGTTCATGCCCAGCCGGGCGTACCAGCGCTGCACCTCCCGCCACGGCCGCACCAGACCGCGCATCGGCAGGGCCGGGGCGTCCACAATGCGCTCGCGGGGAAAGCCCGCATCGGCGGCGTCGGTGAGGACCTCGCCATTGTTGCCCGGCTGCAGCCAGCGCCAGCCCACCGCCTCCTCCAGGTAGCGATAGGCGGCGTAGAGGGTGCCCCTCGGATCGGCTCCGCGCAGGTGCACGTCGGCGCCATCGCGCTCGATGACGAACCCGTCGGGGGGCAGGTCAGCCGGGAGAGAGCACTGCGCGGCTGCGCCGACGTGGATGGCACCGGCGCCATCTCCAGCGGGCGCAGTGGCGACCAGCACCTCCCCGCCGCCGGCCAGCTCCATATAGCGCGCGAGCTCCTCAGCCGCCAGGACCTCGGTGTGGTGCGCGTCACCTTCGACCATCACCGTTGTGGGAAGGGCCTCAAAAGCAGCAGAGGCCGGGATCGCAACCGTCCAGATGACGGCGAGCGCGGTGAGTGCAATCATGAGATCATCCCGGGGATCGGCAATCCATGTGCGCGACAGCTTTCGTCGCCGGCGCGGCCCTGCCCTGCCCGCGAACTCAGTCGCCACGGCAGCGTGTCAACGCCACGGCCGCCACCCACGTCAGCACAATCGCCGCCAGCGGGCAGGCGATGAAGGCGCCCCGGCGCGCCGGGTGTCTGCTCCCAAGCACCGGCCTTAGTAGCTGCGGACGCAGTTCGGTGAAGGAGGCGAGGCGGTCGGCAGAGAATAGGGCGCAACCGAGGACACAGACACCGAGGGAATCGGGGATCCCGCTGGAGGTGGGGCCCTGCTCCGCTCGCTGTAAGAGAGGGCAACCAATGGAGAAGATCTCACTCGCCACCATCGACGTCGTGGTGATCGCGGTCTACCTGCTCGTTGTGGTCGGCAAGGGGTACTTCCTGTCACGGAAGCAGGAGGACGTCGAGACGTACCTGCTGGCGGGGCGAAGCATGAGCTACTGGGTCGTGTCCATCTCCATCATCGCCTCCCTGCTGTCGGCCATCACATACCTGGGCGCTCCCACCGAAACCTATCTCTATGACTTCAAGTTCTCACTCACCCTGTTCACCATCGTCCTGGTCACGCCCATGGTTATCTACGTCTTCCTGCCGTTCTTCTACCGGCTCAACGTCTATACCGCCTACCAGTACCTGGAGGAGCGCTTCCACGTGTCGGTGCGCGTCGTCGGCAGCACCTTCTTCATCCTCTGGCGGCTGGGATGGATGGCGCTGGTGGTCTACGCCCCGGCGCTCGCGATCTCCACGCTGTTCGATATCGACTGGCGGCTGTGCGTGATAGCGGTGGGGCTGTCCTCAACGGCCTACACCGTGATGGGGGGGCTTACGGCCGTGATCTGGACGGACGTGATGCAGTTCTTTGTCCTCTACGGCGGCGCGGCGCTGATCATGGTCATGGCCATCACCCAGACCGACGGGGGCCTGGGGTGGATGTGGAGCACTGCGGCGGCACAGGGGAAGCTGACCTTCATCGACTGGTCCCTCGACCCCTTCAAGCGCGTGACCACCTGGGGGATCATCTTCGGCGGCACCTTCACATCGCTCGCGGCCTACGCCACTGATCAGGTCGCCATTCAGCGCTACCTGTCAACCAAGAGCCGCGATGAGGCCAAGAGGTCGCTGATCTTTCACGCCGCCATCATCGTCCCCGTGGGCATGATCTTCTACTTCGTGGGCATGCTCATCTGGGCGTTCTACCAGCAGCAGCCCGAGCTGCTTGCGAACTTCGATGCGTCCCACCCGGATCGCATCATGGCCTTCTTCATCGCCCAGCAGCTCCCCGTGGGTGTCCGAGGCCTGCTGGTGGCGGCGCTGTTCGCGGCCACCATGTCGTCGATCGACTCCGGGATCAACTCCATCGCCACGACCACGCTGGTGGACTACTACCAGGGGTGGCTCAAGCGCCGCTTCGACGACCGGACCCAGCTCCGTCTGGCGAAGCAGTGGACGCTGGTGTGGGGCCTGGTGGCCACCGCTGCTGCTATCGCCGCCGGCATGTGGGGCCAGACCCTGGTCGAGATGTCGAACAAGATCGCGGGGCTGTTCTCTGGCGCGTTGCTCGCCATCTTCCTGTTGGGGATGCTCACAAAGCGCGCGAACTGGCAGGGAGTGCTCCTGGGATCGCTGGTGGGATTCGGCGCGGCCATGTTGGTGGCGTTCGGGAAGAGCATTGGGGCCGTACTGCCTCCCGGTCGCTTCGCCAACATCGCCTCGACGCTGGGCGAGGTCTCCTTCCTGTACTACTCGACTGTCAGTTGCGGGGTGAGTCTGGTCGCCGGCTGGTTGATCAGCCGCCTCTTTGCGCCGCCCCGGCCCGAGCAGATCGCGCCCCCCGAGGAGATCGAGGCCGAGAAGCCGCAGATCCCGGATGAGATCGCGGAGTGAATGGCGGCTGCCCCATCACAGGCGCAGACGACGCTATGTGGTGGGGCTCAAAAGGAGGTCCACGCATGCTCGCTCGATCGATCCTCGTGATGGTGGTGATCGCCCTGATGGTGAGCCCAGTATCGGCGCAGGAGGCCGTGGATATCGGCTCCAGGCTGGAGCTGTTCGTGGACGAGTTCCTGGTGGAGTCCATGGGGGGGGACGTTCGGCTCCAACTCCACCATCCGGTTCGGCGGGAGGTAGTCCTGCGCACCGATGCTCCCTGGGAGGGCAATGCCAGTGCCTACCAATCGGTCTTCAAGGACGGGGACCTCTACCGGATGTACTATCGGGGCGGCCACTATCGGCACAGCGGCGAGCCCGCCCAGGCCCTCGACGACCACCCCTGGGTGCTGTGCTATGCCGAGAGCGTTGACGGCATCCACTGGCGCAGGCCGGAGCTGGGGCTGTTCGAGTTCAACGGCTCCACGGCCAACAACATCGTCCTGACGCCGGAGGCCGTGGAGTCCGTGGGCGGCGACCCCGCCCACACCGCCACCTTCATCGACACGAACCCGGACTGCCCGCCCGACGAGCGCTACAAGATCGTCATGCTGGGCTCAAAGCCGCGCGGCCTCTACGCCCTGGGATCGGCGGATGGCATCCACTTCTCGCTGCTCAGCGAGGAGCCTATCATGACCGAGGGCGCCTTCGACTCTCAGAACCTCGCGTTCTGGGACCCGGTCCGGCAGGAGTATCGGGAGTACCATCGGGGGTTCAGGGCCGGAGTGCGGGACATCATGACCTCCACATCCGATGACTTCCTCCACTTCCCCGAGCCGCAGTGGCTGCAGTGGCCCGGCGTCGAGCCGCGGCACCTCTACACCAATCAGATCCAGCCCTACTACCGCGCGCCGCACATCTTCATGGGCTTCCCGATGCGCTACAACGACCGCGGCTGGTCGCAGCCGATGCTGGAGCTGCCGGGCCTTGATGAGCGCCTGGCGAGGGCGAAGGCCAGCCGGCGCTTCGGAACCGCGGTCACCGATGCGGTCTTCATGACCAGCCGCGACGGCCTGACCTTCAAGCGCTGGCCGGAGGCATTCATCCGCCCCGGTCCGCGCGAGCGCGAGAGCTGGGTCTATGGCGATAACTTCATCTTCTGGCAGCTCGTGCAGACCCGGTCTCACCTCGAGGACGCGCCGGACGAGATCTCGCTGTACGCCACCGAGGGCTACTGGGAGGGCACGGACACGTCCGTCCGCCGCTACACCATCCGCATCGACGGCTTCGTCTCCGCCAGCGCGCCGATGTCCGGAGGCGAGATCGTGACCCGACCGATCACCTTCGAGGGCGGGAGCCTGGCGCTGAATCTAGAGACCTCAGGCGCCGGAGGCGTTCAGGTGGAACTCCAGAGCGCAGAGGGCGAGCCCATCGACGGCTACGCCCTCGCGGATTGCCCGCCGATCTTCGGCGACGACCTGCGGCACATCGTGCGCTGGGACGGCAATAGCGGAGACCTGCGTCCGCTGGAGGGCCGGCCCGTGCGCCTGCGCTTCGTGCTCCGTGACGCCGACCTCTACTCCTTCCAGTTCGTGCCTTATGAGCCGGAGCCCGACTACCCTGACCTGTCGCCCTACGGCGGCTTCCCTGACAAGAACCCCGACCGCGAGGCGTTCGTGGCGGTTGACGACGACTTCGAGGGCGTTCCGGCGGGCACCAGCCCCACCGATGGGGACCTTGACCCCACCGAGCCGGAGGGCACCGGGTGGCGCGTGCGGGAGGGGTCTGCGGACCGTGTGCAGGTGCTCAACGACGCTCCGCCCGGCAGCGGGCAGCCCGGCGAGAATCAGTACGTGAAGTGCGAGCGCCGGGAGGAGAGCGCGCAGCAGGGCGGTGCGCTCTGGCTGGCGCTGACGCCGCGGGACGCTGCGGATTGCGAGCGCGGCACGGTGGAGCTCAGCGCGCGCATCTTCGTCCCCTCCGCGAGTGCCAGCCGCGTGGACATCGACGCCATGGACGACCCGCCGGGCGTCTGGACGCACCGGGCCTTCCAGGCCCGGTTCTGGCCCGACGGCACGGTGACGTACTACCACGCGGGCGAAGAACACACGCTGGAGGATCTGCGCATCGCGCCTGATTCCTGGCAGGAGGTCGCCATCGTCGCCGACCTGGACGCGGGCACCTTCGACCTGACCGTCGACGGTCGGACAGCCGAGGGGCTGCCCTTCGCGCACGAGGGGGTGCACCGGATCCAGAGCATCGGCTTCGCGCCCAACACCAGCAACTGCACGCTTTACGTGGATGACGTCACGGTCCGGATCGTCCCCTGACCGCCCGGGTGGAGATGGCACAGGTGAAGAGGCTTCCGATGCCGTTGGCGATCACCGTCGCGCTGGTGATGATCGCCTGCCCGGGATGGGGCCAGGTGGTCACCGTCGGTGACAGCCAGGGGCTGCGCGAGGCCGTCCGTGATGCCGTCCCCGGCACCACCATCATGCTCCGGCCCGGCACCTACGAGGGCGGTATCTACCTCCAGAACGTGCAGGGCGCTGTGGACCGGCCCATCATCATCGCGGCGGAGGACCCGAAGAGCCCGCCGGTCATCGTTGGCGGAGGATCGGGGCTCCAGCTCTCGGAGGCCGCCCACGTGGAGCTGCGGGATCTGGTGCTGCGAGGTGCCTCGGGCAACGGGCTGAACATCGACGACGGCGGCAGCTTCGAGACCCCGACCCATCACATCGTCCTGCGGCGGCTGACGGTGATGGAGGTCGGCCCGGAGGGCAACTGCGACGGCATCAAGCTCTCGGGGGTCGTGGACTTCCTCGTCGAGGACTGCATCGTGCGGGACTGGGGCTCTGGCGGCTCGGCCATCGACATGGTCGGCTGCCACCGGGGCCTGATCCGGGACTGCCTCCTCCACGACCAGCCGGGAGAGGCGTCCACAGGCGTCCAGGCCAAGGGCGGCACACGGAAGGTAGTCCTCCGCGGCAACAGGTTCGTCGAGGCCGGGGCCCGGGCGGTGAACATCGGCGGCAGCACGGGCCTGCAGTACTTCCGCCCCGAGCCGCAGGGCTACGAGGCGAAGGACATCATGGTGGAGGGCAACATCTTCGTCGGCTCAAACGCGCCGGTGGCCTTTGTGGGCGTGGACGGCAGCACGGTACGGTTCAATACCATCTACCGCCCGCACAGGTGGGCGCTGCGCATTCTGCAGGAGACCCGGGAGCCCGGCTTCGTGCCCTCGCGCAATGGCGTGTTCACCGACAACATCATCGTCTTCACCAGCGACGGGTGGTCGGAGGGCGGCGTCAACATCGGCCCGCACACGGCGCCCGACACGTTCACATTCGCGCGCAACGTCTGGTACTGCGAGGACCGGCCTGAGCGCAGCGCGCCGGCGCTCCCCACGCCCGAGACCGGCGCTCTCATCGGCCAGGATCCCATGCTCCTGGCTCCCGACGAGGGCGACTTCAGCCTGCAGGAGGGCAGCCCCGCGCTGGCCCGCGGGCATACCGCACTGCCCGAGAAGGAGGACGAGCCCGCAGAACCGCAGTAGTAAGACTCACTCGGCCGCGAGCCTGACGATGGCCCATCGGCAGTCCAGGGGCTCGACCGATGCCGACAGCGTCCGGCCGTCGAGCTTCAGCCGCCCCCGGCCGTCGTCGCGCTCAAGGCGGCAGCCCTCAGGCACAGTCGGCCGTGCGTAGAGCCGACCCTCGTCTCGGTCGTTGAACACCATCACCAGAACGCGATCGCCCAGCCGCCGGGCCACACGCGTCGTGCCCTCCCTCGGCTCGCCGGAAAGCAGCCCCTGATCCATCTTTCCGTCGGTGAAGAACGGCTCCAGCTCCGCGATCAGCGAGCTCGCCTCGGCGTACGCGTGATAGTGCCGTCCGTCAACGGGACCCCACCACCACTGGATGACCCCGTCGGCTCCGAACGCCACGGGCTTGATGAGATGCATCCGCGTGATCCGACCGTCGGCGATGTAGTGGCTGTCGCGGCCGTATCCTGTGCTGATCGTTGCCCAGACGGGGATCTGCTTCACGGACTGGATCAGGTCAACCATCCAGGTGACCCCGCTCGTGTAGCGCTTCTCCAGGTCGGAGATGTTGACAGAGTAGTAGCTGACCGTGGCCAGGTCGAGGTGCGGGGCCAGCATCTCCCAGTCCACCCGGTAATGCTCGCGCGTGTGATCGTGCTGGATAGCGCAGTAGACGGCCAGCTCCCAGTCCACGCCCTGCTCTCCTGCGTAGGTCTTCATACGCTGGGCGATGCGCGCGCTCTGCCCGCAGCAGTACCTCACCCACTGGTCCGCGTAGTCTGCCTTGATCTGCTCCGGCGTGAGCTCTATCTCGCTGGGGATGTCGGCGAACTCCCGGAAGGCTCGCAGACAGCGGTCGCAGAAGCACACATCCCAGACATTCGGCCCCTCCAGGTCCCACCATGTGCCCCGGATGGCGCCGGAGCGGACCCCGGGCAGGATGCCGTCCATGAGTCCGGCGATGGCGTCGCTGTCCGGCGAGGCCATGATTTCGGGGCAGACGCGGCGGTCGTCGCGCTCCCCGTCGAAGCCGACGGCAGCGTGCTCGGGATGCTGCTTCAGGTAGTCCTCATTCCACCAGAACCACCAGAGCAGGCGCCAGCGCTCCATCTCGGCCTCCTTCGCAGGCCGCAGCCACTGGTCGCCCCTCGTCAGGATCCCAGAATCCATGGTGTTGATCCCGCAGTCGCGGTATGTGCGCATCAGGCTCCGCCAGAACGGCAGGCTGGGGCTGATCGTCCATCCCGACATGGCGATGGCGATCTCCCGAGGCTGACGGCCCTCGGGCCGCGGCATGATGATCAGCGTGCCCTCGTGCTCGGGCTCAGCAAGCTCCTCGCCCTCAATCCGCCAGAAGAAGCGATGCTCTCCGTCCGCCACCGCCTCTCCGGCTATCAGCGCGCCGCACCACGCGTTGAAGAAGCGGGCGTTCTCCAGCGGCCGGGGCGGCAGCCGCCCCTCAGCCTCCCACTCCCAGCGCACGTAGGGCCGCCCGTCGCGGCGCTCCGACGTCCTGGCGACCAGCTCCGGCTGATAGTAGGCCTCCACGGCGCTCCCGGTGGCCTGGATGACCCGCACCCCCTTTGGGACCGTCAGCACGAAACGGAAGGACTCGACGGCCTGGTCCGACGAGTTGCCGGGGACGAAGAAGAAGTGCTGGATGGTATCCCGGGCGACGCAGAGCCGATCGCCGTCCATCTCGGCGGGGTAGATGGCGCTGGCGAGGACCGGTGCGTCATCGCCCCCGGCGCCCTCCTCGGCAAGTATCGCCGCAGGCCAGAGCAATTGAGCGCAAGCAAGGAGTACAAGTGCTAGCATGGTGGACCTCCTTCGTGAATGGCGGGGCATCGCCGGCAGCAGCGCTACTGGAGGATGGCGCCCTGCTCCAGCAGCGCCTCCCGGACATCCGCGTAGCCGACCTCCAGGGCGTCACAGCCTCGTTGCGCGGCGAGAGCCGCAGTCACGCCGGCGGCCTGGCCGGTCGCCAGGCAGCGGGCCATCAGTCGGACGGTGTCAATGACCCGGTGGTCGCACGAGATGGCTCGGCCGCCTGCCGCCACGTTGGCGAAGCTGACCGGCAGCAGCGACCGCCAGGGGATACCGCGCGGGCCCGGGTGCGAGCTCGCCCACGGTGATGAGAAGCGCCGCAGGCCGTGACCGCCGTAGCTACGACCGCCTAGCGCGACCGGCTCGGCCACGGGCGTGTCGCCGTCGATGTTTTCGAGCGTTATGGTCTGATGCCCCACGATACAGCGCCCCACGCGCACCCCGACGCGCACCGCCGAGTCCACGTGGAAGCACTCCTCGAACCCCGGGATGTTCGCGCTGAACCACTTGAGCGCGATCGGGATCTGCTCGCGCAGCTCGCGGTCCATGCGGGTGAGCTCCGCCGAGCTCAGGCCGTCGCCGGCGGTGAGTGTGAAGTTCAGCAGCACCTCGCCGGGGTTGAGCAGCGCGAGTCCCATGAAGCGATCCTGCTCGGGAAGGGGGACCGATCCGGCCTGCACGCGGGCGTTGAACGCCCGCTCGACCTCCCGGCGGTCGAAGTCCACGACGCCGCCGACGCGGATGAGGATCGTCTTCGTGGCGGCCTCCTCCGGCGGGGCCTCTCGAGTCCGGCCGCCGGCCCGGTGCACCACCACGGCGTCGCCCGTGGCGTCCACGAAGCATCGGGCGCGGATCAGGCCCGGCCCCTCGGCGCGGTCAACGCAGACGGCGGTGATTCGTCCTGCGTCGGCGATGGCATCGATGACCGGAGTGTAGAACAGCGTCGCGGCGCCGCTGCGCTCCAGCAGGCGCGCGGCCGCCAGGCGAACGCCCTCCACCGAGGTGATTACGTCCGCGGAGATGGGGCGGTCGCCGATGGGCTCGGCGTCCGGGATGGCCTGCGGCGCGGTGCGCAGCCGGGCCTGTCCCATGCGATCCAGCTCCCGGACGAGATCGTCTGCGACTCCGCCCACGACCTGCCGTCCGCCCATCGCGAAGCCCATCAGAAAGGGGCAGCAGCACGCCGTCGCCACCCCGCCGGGGAAGCCCTCGCGCTCCACGACCAGCGTGTCGAGGCCCAGCCGGGCGGACGCGCAGCCGGCCCCGATGCCCGCCGGACCGGCGCCCACAACCACCACGTCATGCTCGGCGATCACTGGTGCATCGGCGGGTGAGCCGGCTGCCGGCATCAGATCGACCTCCCGTGGGCTTCCTCAGCGGCCTCCTCGTGTCACCTTCCGCGTAAGCCGGCTGTTTCCTCGTGGAGCGGAGGGCTCATCGCCGGCTCCGTGGAAGAACTCGGGGGTGATGATCATGGCT
>JBNGDZ010000086.1:0-12828 GCA_049975765.1 Armatimonadota bacterium | reverse complement strand
GGGACTACGCCACTGCCAAGCGGGAGCTTCTGGACTACTTCCGAGGTCGCGACTGGCCGCAGTGGACCTTTGACCCGAGCGAGTATGACCGGCACCGCGATCCCGACTATAACACCGACAGCGCCGAGCAGATCATGGAGCACACCTTCCGCTGGCAGGGCCGGACGGCCACGCTGCCCGAGGACATCGACTGGACCTTCAATCCCTGGGAGGGCGACGATCCCAACTACACGCCCGAGTGGACCTATGACCTCAACCGCTTCGGCTTCTGGCGGACTCTCGGCCGGGCCTGGTGGGCCACCGGCGACGACCGCTACGCCGAGGAGTTCGTCTCCCAGATGCTGGATTGGATCCACGATCAGCCCGCGCCGGTGCTGGGCAGCCCCAACACTGCCCCGACCTGGCGGACCATCGAGCAGGGCATCCGCACCGCCGGGTCGTGGATGGACGCCTACCACTACTTCCTGTTCGCCGACGCCATGACGCCGGAGGCCCATTGCACCTTCCTCAAGTCCTGGGTGGAGCACGCCCGGACCCTCACGCGCATGACCGTGGAGCACCCCGAGCACGGGGGGAACTGGGTGACGATGGAGTGCAACGGGTTGGCGCACATCGGGGTCATGTTCCCGGAGTTCACCGAGGCCGAGCGCTGGCGCGAGGTCGCCTACGGCCGGCTGCTCTTGGAGCTTGACCGCCAGGTCTACCCCGACGGGGCTCAGAAGGAGCTCTCGACGGGATACCATCAGGTGGCGCGCGGCAACTTCATGCGCGCGACGCAGCCGGCGCTGCGCAACGTTCTCGAGATACCGGGCGACTACATGGACAAGCTCCGGCGCATGTATGAGTACAACCTCCACGCCATGAAGCCCGACGGGCGGCTCCCTCCGCTCAACGACTCCGGGGACACCAACGTGGTCGGCGCCCTGCAGGAGGCCTACGAGACCTGGGGCGATGAGCGCTTCCTGTGGGGCGCCACGCTCGGCGCGGAGGGAGAGCCGGTGGACTTCACCTCCTGGTTCTTCCCATGGGCCGGGCAGGCCGTGATGCGTTCGGGGTGGAGGCCTGATGACCTCTACATGATGTTCGAGGTTGGGCCCTACGGCATCGGCCATCAGCATGAGGACAAGTTGGGCATCTACCTGTGGGGCTTCGGCCAGCCGCTGCTCACCGAGGCCGGGACCTACAGCTACGACCGCTCGCAGTGGCGGCGCTTCGTGCTGTCCACCGCCGCTCACAACACGATCATGGTCGATGGCATGGGCCAGCAGCGCCGCGGGCTCGGCGAGACCTACGAGACCGACGAGCCGCTGGAGGGCGTCTGGGCATCAACCGACCTTTTCGACTGGTGCATCGGCCGCTACGAGGAGGGCTACGGCCCGGACCGCCTGCCGCTGACGCACGAGCGCACCGTCATCTTCGTCAGGCCCGACTACTTCCTGGTCATCGACCGACTGCTGCAGGCGGAGGGGGAGCACACCTACGAGGCACTCTTCAACCTCGACGCCGAAGAGGCCGCCATCGGCGACGACGGCCTCACAGTCAGCAGCGCCGACGCCGGGCAGCCCAACGTGACGCTCATGCCGCTGGACACCGACGGCCTCTCGCTGCGGGTCGTGAAGGGCCAGGAGGACCCGCTGTTGGGGTGGATCCCCCGGGAGGGTCACCGCGAGATACCCACCGCGGTCTACGCCAAGGCCGGGCCGACCCCGCAGCAGCTCGTCACGCTCGTGGTGCCGCATCCCACTGAGGAGGTGCCGCAGGTCGAGGCCGAGCTGCTGATGCAGACCGAAAAGATGCTGGCGATCCATGTGAGGCACGAGGCGGGGGAGGAGACCATCCTCTACGCCTTCGCCGAGCCCTTGGCGATGCAGGCGGGCGGCGTCTCGACGCAGGCCCGGCTGGCGATCGTGCGCCGCACCGACGGAGACGTCACCGGTGGCCTGCTCGACGGCACGGAGCTGCGGATGGACGGCGAGCCGGTTCCACTGGTGGGTGGGTGAGCCCCACCGGAGCCCTCGTGCGTGGCGCGGGCTTGCAGGGCGCGGCCGTTTCCACGAGAGGGAGAGGGAGGGTCCGAGGAATGCGCATAGACACGCTCAGTCTCACACTGCTGGTGGTGACCGCGATGACCGCCGGAGCACAGCAGTTCGAGCCGGCTCAGCCATATCCGGCCCATGTGCACGAGACCATCGAGGACCAGCCCTACCAGGTGGGGGAGATGCTCTACTCCGACGACTTCTCAGGCGACCTGTCAGGCTGGGTGGCCGAGGGCGATGTGGAGCCGCGCATCACCGAGGGCCGCATGGAGCTGCGGACGCTGACCGGCCTCACGGTGTGGTTCCGGGAGAGGCTGGAGGGCAACGTGCTCATCGAGTACGAGCGGCAGGCGGAGGCCATGGCGGGGGAATACGACTTCTGCCGCGATCTGAACTGCTTCTGGCAGGCCACCGACCCCGAGCATCCAGACGACTTCTGGGCGCGCTCCCAGTGGCGGAACGGGATGTTCGGCAACTACGCGACGCTGACCATGTACTACGTGGGCTACGGCGGCGGCAACAACACCACCTGCCGCTTCCGGCGCTACGTCGGCCAGGCCCCGCCGCCCGAGCCCATCCACCATTACGACGGCAATCCGCACTACCTGATCGTCCCGACGCACGTCTATCGCTTCCAGCTCGTCTACTTCGACGGCCTGGTGCAGTTCATCCGCGACGGCGAGGTCATCTTCGAGCTGGACGATCCCGAGCCGTACGAATCGGGCCACTTCGGCTTCCGGACCACGCACAACCACGAGTTCGTGGACAACTTCCGCGTCTGGCGGCTGGAGCCGAAGCAGTAGCCGGCCGGCCGGCGGAGATGATAGGACCCAGGCGGCGGCGTGTGGGGCGCGGAGTAGCACCGGCGTTGCAGCGGCCGCTGGCGCCGGCGGACGGTGGGCTTCGTGGAATCCCGGACGACGTGGAGGTAGGTGATGCAGAGGAGGCCCTTTTTCACAAGACTGAGCGACCGCCTGTCGGACCCTTCGTCACGCACTGTGAGGCGAGCGCTGACGGGCTTTTGGGTTCTGTCGATCCTGCTTGTCGTCGCCGCTGCGGCATTGATGGTTACTCGTCGCGGCCTCGGACTGGGACAGATCGACGAGCACGAGCCGCTGGCAGGCTACGCGCTCCCAGCCGGCCTGTCGTTCGTCTCCCAGTACGTGGACGCCACGCTTGGGATGGGATACGGCACGACCCTCACCGCCATGCTGATCATGCTGGGCTTCCCGGTCACGCAGGTGGTCGTCGCCGTGCTCCTGCAGCAGCTCGTGGCCGGCGGCATCGCCTCCATCATGCACCATGCTCTGGGAAACGCCGATCTCCGCCCCGGCAGCTTCCACTTCCGGCTGGCGATGCTGCTCGGCGGAATGGCCGTGGCGGGGAGCTTCGTGGCCGCCACCGTGGCTGTCGCACTGCCGACGGCGGTGCTCGACAGCGCCGTGGGTGCCGTCATCCTGGTCATGGGCCTTGTGATACTCGGCGCCCGCCACGTGCACCTGCGCTTCTCGTGGTGGCGGGCGGGCGTGCTGGGACTTATCGCCGGGGCGAACAAGGGCTTCATGGGCGGGGGCTACGGGCCGATGATCGTGGCCGGGCAGATCGCCACCGGCGACGGAATGGGCCATGCCGTGGCGGTCACGGCGCTGTCGGAGGCTCTCGGCTGCGTCGGGGGCATCATCGGCTACGCTCTGATGGGGGCGGAGATGCCATGGATGCTCGCGGGCGCGCTGGTCGTGGGCGGAGTGGTGTCATCGGTCTTCGCGGCGGCCACCGTCCGCGCTCTGCCTATGGGCGGCCTGAAGAGCGTGGTCGCCATCGTCTACCTTCTCCTCGGCGGACTGACGCTCTACGCAGGTCTGGCCTGATTTCGAGCGGTGCGCGGCAGGGGCCGGACACTGTCCGGCCGGTCGTTGAGGCCGCCACGCGTGGACTCCTCCGCCTGTTCCTTCATGTGCGCAAGACGGCCGTAGGGCAAACGGTCGCAGGCTCGAGCCTGCCGCACGGACGGTGAGCCCATCATGCGGGAGGCCCCGCGGGCCGCGCCGGCTGCGGCTTGAGATCGCCGGCTTGACTGGCGGGGTTGTTGCGCATATGATTCACACGTCTTCGAAGCCATCGGCGGCCCTCGTGTGCGCTGATGGCGTTTCTTCATGAGTGCGAGCCGGCAAGCAGGGGCGTGGATCTGTGGAGGAGACGCTCGCCCGCAAGTGGATCGGTAGACGCATCCCCGAAGCGTCCAAGCGGCACATCAGGTGGGTGCTGATCGGCTTCTGGGTCTTATCGGTCATCGCCCTGATCGCGACCGCGGCCTTCCTCGCCGTCGCCGGCGGAGGCCCCGTCCGGGAACCGGTGGGCCATCGGCACTGGTCCGAGTACTGGCTGCCGGCCAGCCTCTCCTTCATGTCCCAGTACGTGGATGCCTCACTCGGGATGGGCTACGGCACCACGCTCACCGCCCTTCTGATTATCCTCGGCTATCCGGCGACCCAGGTCGTCGTGGCGGTGCTGCTCCAGCAGCTCGTCGCCGGGGGGATCGCGTCCATCAGCCACCATGTCGTGGGCAATGCCGATCTCACGCCCGGGACGCCGCAGTTTCATCTGGCGACGCTGCTGGGTGGAGTGGCGATCATCGGCAGCTTCGTTGCCGCCACCGTGGCGGTTTCCATCCCGCAGGGGATACTCGATACGGCTATCGGCAGTATCATCATGATCATGGGCCTCGTGGTGCTGGCGGCGCGGAGGCTGCGCTTCTCGTTCTCGTGGTGGCGCGCCGGAGTCCTGGGCCTGATCGCCGCGGCGAATAAGGGATTCATGGGCGGGGGGTACGGCCCGCTCATCGTCGCCGGCCAGCTGGTCACCGGCGACGGCATCCGCCAGGCGGTGGCCGTGACGGCCATGTCCGAGGCCCTGTCATGTATAGGGGGTGTGGTCGGCTACGCCGTTATGGGCGCGGCCATCCCGTGGATGCTGACCCTGGCGTTGCTGACGGGCGGAGCGGTCGCCTCGGTGTTCGCGGCCGCCACCGTGCGCTCCCTCCCGCCCGTGGGTCTCAAGCGCGTCGTCGCCGGCACCTACCTGGTGCTGGGCGCCCTCACGCTCTACGCCGGCATCTTCGGCGGCTAATCCGCCGGAGTGAAGACCGCCTCGGTCACCGTCTCGCCGTCGCGCGTGATGGTCAGCGTGCCCACGACGACGAAGTTGCCGCCGGTCCCGGCCTTGAGCGCCGGCCCCTGGCCCTTCTCCGGGTTGTAGAGCCCGATGCGGACGGTATACTCACCCTCGCCGGCCCAGTCGGGGATCTCCACCACGTCAGTGGGCATGGCGTAGCTGTTCCCCGGCTCCCACTCCTCCGCCGGCGTCTCCGGCCAGCTCACGATGCGGAAGGAGATTTCGCCGCAGCCCTCCTCGCCGAACTGGGGGTGTGTGAAGTGCACGAAGCCCCGCGTCCCGGCCTCCACCTCGTCGCCGGCGATCCAGCGGTAGCCGAAGCGCAGCTTCCCGTCGCCGAGATACTCCGCCACCGTGACCTCGGGCCGCACGTCCAGCGGCAGAACCGGCTCGGTCTCTGCCGCCGCCGCGGCCGCGGCCACCAGCGGGTGGCCGGTGTCGCGCATCCACTGCAGGATGCGCGCCCTCATGCGGCCGGCGACCTTCGCGTGCGCGGGATCGCCCGCGAGGTTCTCAAGCTCCAAGGGGTCGCGCCGCATGTCGTAGAGCTCATCCACCTGGCGGGGGTTCCAGTTGAGTGAGAACTTGTAGCGCTCGCCGCGCATCATGACCATGCGGCCGGCGATCTCCGTGAAGGTCACCTCGCGGTAGCCCTCGGACTCACCGGTGAGCACCGGGAGCATGCTCCTGCCCTGCGCCTCCGGCGGAGCCTGAAGGTCCATCATCTCCGCCAGGGTGGGCAGCAGATCGACGCTGGAGCCCAGGGCCTCGGTCTGCAGGCCTGCCTCAATAACTCCCGGCAGGCGCATCAGGAAGGGCACCCGCTGCACCCCGTCATACATGTAGCCGCCCTTGTAGATGAAGCCGTGGCTGCCCACCATCTCTCCGTGATCGCTGGTGTAGACCACGATAGTGTTCTCGGCGAGTCCCTGCCCCTCCAGCGCATCCAGGACCCTGCCGGTCCAGTGATCGATGTAGCTGCAGTAGCCCCAGTAGCGCGCCAGCAGGTCGCGATACTGCTCATCCGTCCACTTCTCGCGCATCCAGTAGCGGTTCCCCCGCTGAGTGCGCCACGGCTTGCCCTCCAGGTCGTCGTTAAGGTTGCCGGGCAGGGGCACCTCGTCGGGTGAGTACATGCGGTCCCAGGGCTCCGGCGGGGTGATGGGCAGATGGGGCCCGTAAAAGGACAGGCAGAGCGTGAAGGGGCGCTTTTGGCGCCGGGGCTGCTGGAGCCACTCGATGGCCTCCTTCGCCAGGAAGGCGGTCATGAAGTGCTCCTCGGGTATCAGGGAATGTCCGTCCTCGTGCACCGTGTGGTGATTGCCGCGCACCTGTCGGCCGGGAACCGGTTCCCGCAGGCCCAGGCCCTCCAGGTACTGCTGGTAGTGCCGGAAGCCGCCCACCCAGTGCTCGAAGCCGTGCTGGGGCTCATCCTCGCCGGGCACGTGCTCGAGAGTGACCTTCTCGGTGCTAAGCCCATTCCCGCTGACCGCATGGCGGCGGACGTAGTTGTTGCCGTACATGTCGCCGCCCAGGTGCCACTTGCCGATCCACGCGGTGTCATAGCCGGCGTCGCGGGAGATCTCGCCCAGTGTACGCACCGATTGGTCGAGGAAGGTGTCATTCGTCCACACGCCGTGGGAGTGCATGTAGCGGCCGGTGATCAGCGTGGCGCGCGACGGGGAGCAGGGGAAGGCGGCGGTGTAGAAGCGCGTGAAGTTCGCGCCTCCGGCCGCCAGCCGGTCCAGGTTCGGCGTCTGAATCATCTCGTTACCGGACGCGTGGACGGTGTCCCAGCGCTGCTGATCGGTCATGATGTAGAGCACGTTGGGCCTGCGCACCCCGGCATCGCCCCTCTCGGCGCTCCGTGCCAGTGTCAGCCCGGCCGCGCCAACCGCCGCCGTCCTCAGAAACCGCCTGCGGTCCATTCTCACGTTCGGAGCCCCCTTACAGCATGTACCGGCTCAGGTCCTCATCCGTGGCGAGGTCCTTGAGCTGGGCGCGCACGTAGTCACCGTCGATGGTGATGGACTGCCCTGAGACCTCTGGGGCCTCGAATGACAGCTCCTCAAGCAGCCGCTCCATGAGCGTGTACAGCCGCCGGGCACCGATGTTCTCGGTGGTGTCGTTGACGTCCTGGGCGATGCGGGCCACCTCATCGAGGGCCTCGTCGGTGAACTCCACTCTCACGCCCTCGGTGTCGAGCAGCTCAGTGTACTGGCGCACCAGCGAGTTCTCCGGCTCCACCAGGATGCGACGGAAGTCCCCCTCCGAGAGGCTGTCCAGCTCCACACGGATGGGCAGCCGGCCCTGCAGCTCGGGGATGAGGTCGGAGGGGCTGGAGACGTGGAATGCCCCCGCGCAGATGAACAGGATGTGCATGGTGTCGCACGGGCCGTACTTGGTCTGCACCGTGGAGCCCTCGATGATGGGCAGGATGTCGCGCTGCACTCCCTCCCGGGAGACGTCGGGCCCGTGGGCAGAGGACTCCCGGCCAGCCACCTTGTCCAGCTCGTCGAGGAACACGATGCCCGACTGCTCGGTGCGCTCGATGGCGTCCCGGGCGATGGCATGGCTGTCGACGAGCCGCTGGGCCTCCTGGTTGGTGAGGACCTCGCGGGCCTCGGCGACGGTCATCCGCCGGGTGGTGCTCTGCGAGGGGAAGATGTTGCCGAGCATCTCCTGCATGTTGAACCCCATCTCCTCCATGCCCTGGGGGGAGAAGATCTGCAGGTTCTGCACCGAACCCCCCTCCTCCACCTCGATCTCGACCTCCTCGTCCTCCAGCTCGCCGCGCTCCAGCCGCTGGCGGGTGTACTCCCGGACCTTCTGATGCTGCTCGCGCCGCTTGCGCTCCCGCTCCTGCTGGGAGGCGATCTGCTCGGTGGTCTGCTGCTGTGAGCCGGACGGGCCCGCGAACTGCCACGGCGGCTCCGGCGTGGGCCCCCCGCCTGCCAGCGTCTCCAGCAGCCGCTCCTGCGCCAGCCGCTCGGCCTCCGGGCGCACCTTGCGCAGGTGCTCCTTCTCCACCATCCGGTAGGCGATGTCCACCAGGTCGCGGATGATGGACTCCACGTCGCGGCCGACGTAGCCCACCTCCGTGAACTTGGTGGCCTCCACCTTGATGAACGGGGCCTTCGCGAGCTGGGCGAGGCGCCGGGCGATCTCCGTCTTGCCCACGCCCGTGGGGCCGATCATGAGGATGTTCTTGGGGATGACCTCGTCGCGAAGATCCTCCGCGATGTGCTGGCGGCGAACCCGGTTGCGCATGGCGATCGCCACCGCTCGCTTGGCGTCATCCTGCCCCACGATGTACCGATCGAGCGCCGCAACGATCTCCCGCGGCGTCATCTCGCTGCTGAGGCTTGGCACGTCCTGGTCTCTGTCCACCCTTAACATGGCGATCTCCTACCATGGCGTCTCCGGTCTGTGATGCAGGCACGGCTTCGCGTCAGAGTGGGTCCGCTCGTCAGGCTCCACGTTGCTGTTCGCCGCGGCTTGGAGCAGGGCTACCCCGCCGGCAGCTCGTGAACCGTGATCTCCTGATTGGTGTAGACGCAGATCTCGCCCGCGATGCGCAGCGCCGTCTCGGCGATCTCCCGCGCGCTCATGTCGGTGTTGCGCAGGAGGGCCTTGGCCGCCGCCGTGGCGTAGCCGCCGCCGGAGCCGATGGCCATGACGTCCTCGTCGGGAACGATGAGGTCGCCGGTGCCGGAGACCAGGAAGATGTCATCCTCGTCCGCCACCAGCAGCAGGGCCTCAAGCTGCCTGAGGACCTTGTCAGTGCGCCACTGCTTCACCAGCTCCAGGCAGGCGCGAGGCAGATTCCCGTTGTACTCGTCCAGTGACTGTTCGAGCCGCTCGAAGAGGGTCAGCGCATCGGCGGCCGCGCCGGCGTACCCGGCCATGACCTGCCCGTCCCGCATCGTGCGCACCTTCTGCGCGGAGCGCTTCACGATGGTGTCCTCGATGCTCACCTGACCGTCGCCGGCCATGGCGGTCTTCCCGTCGCGGCGGACAACAGCCACCGTCGTCGCGCGTGTCATTGCTCCTCCTCCGGATCGGCTCGTCCTGCCCCCGCCCCGCGCTTCTCCCCGGCCTGTGTTTCGGCGAGCGGGTGAGCCGCGCTGTAGACCTGCTTCATGCGCTCGGTCGTCAGGTGCGTGTAGATCCCGACCGTGCTGAGTGACTTGTGCCCCAGCAGCGCCTGGATGGAGCGCAGGTCGGCGCCGCCGTCGAGCATGTGCGTGGCGAAGCTGTGCCGGAGGGCGTGTGGCGTGATGCGGCTGCTCCCGGCCGTCTCCAGGACATACCTGTCCACGCGCTTCTGAACCGCCCGTACCGACAGCCGCCCTCCGCGGCTGCTCACGAAGAGGGCGCCCTGGTCCGGCGAGTCCGCCTTCCGCAGCAACTGCTTGCGACCCTCGGCCATGTAGCGCCGCAGCGCCTGCGCGGCGCGCTCGCCCATCAGCACGATCCGCTCGCGGTTGCCCTTGCCGACGACCCGGACCTGCCGGCGTGAGAGGTCCAGGTCATCCAGGTCCATCGCTACCAGCTCGCCGACGCGCACACCCGTGGCGTAGAGGACCTCCAGGATAGCTCTGTCGCGCTGCCCGAGCGGCGTCGTCTCGTCCGGAGCCCGCAGGAGCTGCCCGATCTCGTCCTGGTAGAGGTGCTCGGGCAGGTGCCTGTCCTGCTTGGGCGTCGGCGCGACGGCGGCCGGGTTCTGCGAGACGACATCCTCTTGCAGCAGATAGCGGAAGAAGGACCGGAGCGCGGCCAGCTTCCGCGCCATGGTTGACTTGGAGTATCGCCTGCGCGCCAGGTCGGCCAGGAAGCGACGGACGGTCCGGTAGTCGACCGAGGCCCAGTCGTAGGCCCGCTCCTCACCCCACTCGGCGGACAGGAAGTCCACGAACTGGATGACGTCCCTGGAGTAGGCCTCCGCCGTGGCCGGCGCGAGCTGTCGGACATCGGTGAGGTAGCGCAGAAAGCCGTCCTGCCAACCCGCATGCATGGTCCTCAACCCCTGGTGCGATGTGCTCCTGCGATGCGGAACCCTGTGCCCCCATGATACCTCATGCACGCGGCGGACGGAAGGCCCTGAAGCCCGACGCGACGCGAAGCGCCCGGGCCACGTCGCAGGGCTCCAGCCTGCGGTCGTGCCACGCAGGGATGCCTGCTCAACGATGCGGCTCAGACACTCGCCTCGGCGAAGCGATGGATTGCCGTCATGGCCGCGTCGATCTGGCGCGCCCGCCGCTCCTCCTTGGGCTTCCCATCATCATCGGGGTGCTCGGGCAGCATCCCGAAGTTGGCGCGCAGCATCCGACCATCCTCTGCGGGCACGTCGGCGACCTCGCGCAGCAGCGCACCGGTAAGGGAGTCGGCCGGGGGAACGCCCGGCTCGTCACCGCGCGCGAGCGAGGCCGCTGTGAGGCCCGCCAGCGCCCCCGTCACGAGCGCCTCGGAGTATCCGGCCACGCCGGACAGCGTTCCGCACACCACGGCCCGCGGCGTACGCCGCAACTGTAGCGTGGGCAGGAGGGCCTCGCGGCCGGGCAGCCACGGAAGACGATGCACCAGACCCTCTCGCTGGACCGTTACCTCCCGTAGCCCCGGCGCCGTCCCGAGCACCTTCCGCTGAGCCTCGGGCGTTAGGGCCGTCACAAAGCGCCGCACATGCCAGGCCGAGTGCCCCCGATCATCAGGCACCAGGCTGATCGCCAGCTCAGGGCCTGTCTGCTCACTACCGCGGGGCCCCTGCAGCGCGCGCCGAAACAGCTCCTCGGGGGACTCGGCGAGCCGCTCCACGGGGTCTTCTTCGTCGGCGAGGATGGTATCGTCACCCAGCTCCGGCGGCGTGTGACGCTCTGCGGAGGCGACGAGACGCGCGATCTCCTCCGCCTGCACCTCGGTGAGCGGGATGAACAGCACCGGATCCGCTCCTGGGTAGGGGGCGGCCCACGTGCCCGCAGACTCATCGACGCCCCTGATGATGGGAGGCCGCCCGATGTACCCGAAGCGGAACAGCGCCCCAGCGGCCGCATGTAGCTCGCGCGCCAGCGGCGACCTCGTGGCCGGCCCGGTGGCGATCACGACGGCTCCATCGGGCACCGCCCGGACCTCTTCGCGCACCACCTCGATCAGCTCATGAGTCTGAATGCGCTGGGTGAGTGCGTCCGCGAAGGCGCGGCGATCGACGCTCAGGCTATGCTCGCCTTCAGCGACCTCGCCTGCGCACTCCAGCAGCGCCGGGCAGAGCGCACGCAGCTCGTCCTTGAGCAGCCCCGCGGCTCGATCCGCGCGAGTCGCGCCCAGATCCGGCCTGCCGATGAGCTCGCCGAGGTGTGGGGAGGTGTGGAGGGAGGTCGTATGCTCGGGGCGCTGCTCGTGGAGTGTAACTGCGACCTTACGGCCGGCAGCCGCCAGCGCGGCCGCGCATCCGGAGAGGCCACCGCCGATGACGCTGATCCGCTCCCGGCTCATCTGCTGCGACCCGCCCATCTACTGCGACGTTACGGTATCCAGTAGGGATGAGCCCGCGCGTAACGATCCAGGTCGATAGTGTCAGCCTGGACCTCGGCAAGCTGCGCAGGCTCCGGCGGCGGCACCTGCGGGATATCCTTCTCCGGCGCACTCCACCACAGGATGCCCGTGATCGAGAAGGCCACCCACCACACGGTGGCCAGCGGCAGCGCCATTACCAGCACCGCGCGTATCCATCCGTGACGCTCGGCGGCGGGCACCTCGGGCCTAAGGTCATCTGCACTCATGGTCCTGGGTACGCCTGCACATCAGCGGTTGCGGCGCGCCCGGCGCCGCCCCTTGTCGGAATCATCGCGCCCGGTGGCGCTTCATGCGCACCTTGCCGCACTCCGGGCACTTGAACTTGCGCTTTCCGTGGAAGATACCCTTCTGCTCCTTCATGGGCACCCGGCACTTCGGGCACGTCACGACAGGTTGCCTCCAGACGCGGATGGGGCTTGACTCGGGTGTGGATTGTACCGCCGCCCCGGAGGGGGTGTCAAGGAACGCGGCGCGGCTGGGCGCGTTTCGGTATTGTCGGTAGTCGGGGAGAGAGCGCTACGCTCCTGCTGACGCAAACAACCCGGGCCTGCTCGGAGCGCAGGGGCCCAAACAGGAGGGTAGGAATTCCCCACACAGTGTTCGATGACCTCCCGGAGGGTTGCAGAAGCTGACGGTGGCTGCAGCGATCGAGATTCAGCAGGTCCTCAGTGATGAGCAGATCTCGGCGCCACAGTCGGAGAAGCAGGTGCTCCATACAACACGAAGGGCGATGCCGTTCGGTGCCAGGGACACTGAAGACCTCTGCTCCCGGTCCCTGCGCTGTGCGGCATATCAGTACTTCTGCGCAACGGCCTTCAACACCGGGCCGGCGCGGAAGGCGACGGAGCGTGCGCACTGAGCTGGGCGACCGCCGTGTCGTTTGGAGGGGCTGGTCTCGGTCCCAGCGCGGTCGTCGTCCGGCCCAGACGGCGCACAGACAGGATGAGCGTGTGCGTGCCACGTCATGGCACGCGAGCTCGGGATGGCGCCACCAGGCGTGTGTGGACATCTCCCACACCAAAGCAGGTCTTCGGGGCCCAATGCGTCAACC
>JBNGDZ010000085.1:0-12859 GCA_049975765.1 Armatimonadota bacterium | reverse complement strand
GACCTGAACTTCGGCGGCAAAGGCGAGACCGGCCGCGTCATTGTGGACAACATCCGCTTCGTGAGCGCGGACCGGCCCGAGGACGTGTGGGCCTTCGACTTCGGCCCTCCCAGCCAGCCGGTGATGCTGGGCTGGACGGAGGTCTCCAACCGAACGGAATACAGCGCCGAGCAGGGGTACGGCTGGGGGCCGCAGGGCGGCGCGCCCTGGGAGGGCGCGGCCCGAGACACCACCTTCGGCACCACCCTCACGCGCGACTTCTGCGAGGCCGGCGGCTACAACTTCCACGTGGACGTGCCGCCGGGCGAGTACGAGCTGCTAGTCATCTACGAGAACAGCGGCTACTGGGGTGGCGAGCAGGCCACGCACAGCCGCCGCACGATCAGCGTGGGCGGCGCGACGGTCTGGGAAGAGCAGCGGCCGCTGGGCGCCTCCACGCCGCTGTATCGCTTCGAGGACGTGGAGCCCATCGGCGTGGACATCTGGGCGACCTACATGGCCGCGGAGCTGGCGAAGCCCATCCGGTTCCGGGCGCAGGCGGGCGAGGCCGGCCTCACGCTGCACTTCGAGGCGGACGAGGTCTGGGGCAGCAAGGTGTCCGCGCTGGCTCTGCACCGGGCCGGCGACGCGGATGCGGCACAGTGGCTCGACGAGCAGATGACCACGCTTGCCGACCAGTTCCGGGCCCAGGCGGTCTGCCTCGACCCCGAGCCGCAGGCCTTCGAGGCGCCACAGGCGTGGGCGGAGCGAGACCTGGTGGCCTGGCCCGTGCGCATCTCGGACACCATCGCGCCCTACGACACGCCAGCGGATCTCACACGGCCCGAGGACCTGCGGCTGTCGGCCGACGCCGTCAGGGGGGAGTACTAGCCGGTCTGCATGGCAGTCCGGCCGGTGGCGGACCTGGGGACGTGCGGGCTGCACCTCGAAGCGCCCACGGAAGCCGGCCTGTCTGCTGAGGTCCGAGTCGTGCGCTACAACACCAGCCGCGGCTTCGGCACCATCGCCTATCACATCCGGCCGCACACGCTGCGCCTCGAGGACACCATCGATCTGCCCGCGGGCGTCACGCGCCAGTTCGTGGTGACCTTCCGGGTGGGGGAGGACGCCGCTCCCGGCGTGCATGAGGCGACGCTGAGGCTGACGAGCCCCGACGGCGCCGAGCTGCTGTCGGTGCCCATCACGCTGACCGTCCATGACGTCACGCTCAGCCGCGACACGGAGTTCCTGATGGGCTTCTTCGGCCTCATGCCGCCGGGCAAGCTCCTGCCGGGCGAGGCCTCCGACGAGGCCCTCGAGCAGAGCCTCGCCATCCTCCGCGAGCACGGAATGAACGCCCTCTCCGGCGGGCCGAGCTGGCGATTGACGGGCTGGCAGGACGGCCGGCCGCTGGTGGACTTCGGCCAGGTGGACGACTTCTTCGCACTGTGCCGGCAGCACGGCTTTGACAGGCCCATCAACGGCTACGGGGGGCTGCGCTTCATCGGACTGCATCGCCGCTACGAGAAGGGAGATGTCGGCGAGCAGGTGGAGCAGGAGAGCGGGCTCGACTACCCCGAGGCCCTCATGCGCGCGTGGGAGGTCGTCCACGAGCACGCCCGCGCCAACGACTGGCCCACCATCTTCTACGCCATGTGCGACGAGACGCGCGTGGCCGAGACAGCACGGCGGGAGCTGGAGTTCATGCGCATGATGGCGCGGGTGAGCGAGCGCTTCCCGCAGACCGTGCGCACCAGCGGCTCCTACAGCGTCCACTTCCGCGACCGCCCCACCGACGAGAGCGACCTGCTGCTGTGGCACCAGCGCTTCTTTGAGGCCCTCGACATCAGCTCCCTGAACGCGCACGACGAGAGCGTGATGGCGGAGGCGGAGCGCCTCGGCAAAGAGATCCACATCTACAACCAGGGGCGCAGCCGCTACTCCTTCGGCCTGTACCAGTGGAGCGAGTTCCAGAAGGGCGTCCGCGCCCGCTGGCAGTGGCACTTCAACATCCTCCACGGCTACCAGTTCTTCGACCTCGACGGCCGCGAGCCGGACACCGCTATGGTCTGCTACGGGCGCGAGGGGCTCTACCCGACGATCCACTTCGAGCGCTGCCGCGAGGGCGCCGAGGACTTCTACCTCTACCAGACGCTCCACGACGCCATCGAGGCGAATCTGCAGGCCGGTCGCAAGCCCGCGGAGACCGCCGCCGCGCAAGAACTGCTCGAGGGCGCCACCGGACAGGTTGCGCTGAACCAGCGCACCTCCCCCGAGGGGTACGATGCGCTGGCCCTCAAGCGTCAGATCATTCAGGCGCTGGAGCAGATTCGGTGAGCCCGGCCCGTCGGGAGCTGAGGCTGCGACGCCGACAGAGGCCCCGCTCGGTCTGCCCCCACGTACCTCCCGGTGCCCGCCGGGCTCGGCTGCTCCCGGGGGCAACACCTACTCCCCAGAGCCCAAACGTGTCTGCAATGTTGACAGTGGAGCTATTCTTGAGGTATCATCCGGCCGTCGCAGGATAGGAGGCGGGTAGGCGAGATGGCACCTACTGGTCTATGCAGCTTCTGGCGAGGCCGGCGGGCAGGGCTGACCACCATGGAGCAGGCGCTGCTGCTGGCGCTGATCGTGGTGGTGGGTATCCATATATGGCAGAACTTCGGCGGCGAGGTCGCCACGGTCGCCGATGACGGGGCGCACAGCGTAGAGCGGACCCACAACGGTGGGCAGGGGGGCGGACACGGCCAGGGGCACGGCCACGGCTGGGGCCAAGGCTCGGGCGGCGGTCAGGGCCACCGGTATCCCCTCACTCCCACCTGACGCGCCTTGTGATGCGCGTCATCCTGCGCGGAGGCAGACTCAGGTCAGGGGAACGTCAGCACGACCGGGGGTGAGCGGTCGCCGCGGAAGGTCTCGCCCTCCACGTACAGCCAGTTGCCCACGCTGCTGTACACGCCCGTATCCGGGCCGGCGACCACCCAGTCCCCCCCGGCAGTCTGCACGGCCAGCCCCAGGCCGCGGAACTTGTAGCAGTCGCCTCCGGCATTGGTCAGCACCAGGCGATTCTCGCGACCGATGGCCGACAGCGCGTCGTCCGGAAGCTCGATGATGTGCTCCTGCCAGGCCGACAGCTCCCCGCGGTTCGCAGGCACCTCCGCAACCGGCCGGTCGTTGAGCAGGATCTGCTTGCCGGCGTAGCGCTCCTCGGAGTTGACATCGAAGACCTCCAGGCGCAGCCGCGCCGCCTGGATGGCGTGGAGCTGCTCGTCAGTGATCGGGCCCGCGGTGTCCGCGGCCAGCGCTTCGAGACGCGTCTGCGGCAGCAGGCGCACGGAGTACCTCCTGCAGCCCTGCGCGGGCGCCCACGGCAGGGCCTCGCCCGCGAACGGATCGCCCTCGTCGTGCGCACCGGCGTCCCCGATCATCCACACCTCCAGCGTCGCCCACGGCGGGAACAGCGGCGGCGCGTCCTCGGCACGTACCTGCACTCGCAGATCGCCCTCTTCACCGATGCGCGGCAGCAGGTCGAAGGCGCACAGCGTCCACCCGTCGCCTGCCGCTCTACGCAGTGCAAGCTCCTGGCCTCCCAGCGTCGCGCCGGTGTCGAAGCGCTCGACATCACCGCGCAGGATCGCGTAGACCTCCAGCCGCTCATGCGGCCCCCGCACGGTCTCGAGAGAGCAGGTGACCGCCACCTCGCTCTCGCCGGAGCGGGCCAGCCGTCCGGTGTCCCGCAGCGTCGTGGCGTGCCCCGGCAGCTCCGGCCTCGGCGGGGCGGGCGCCCATGTCGGCTCAGGTCGCAGCTCCAGCAGCCAGACGCTGCACGGGGGCAGCGTCAGCTCGTTGCTGCCGCCCGGCGACAGCTCCACGGGCAGAGAGAGATGCGCGGGGTAGATTTGCCTGACGGCAAAGGGCCCCGTGTGGTCGTCGAGGTAGCCGGTCGCCTCCTCGATGGGCACGCGCAGCGTCATGGCGCGGTAGCCGGGATTGCGCAGCGCCAGGACGCCGTGGCTGCCGAGCCAGTGCGCGTAGCCGTATGGCTCGCCGCGCCTGGGGTCGCCGCCGAACATGCGCGTCGGCTCCAGTACCTGCCAGCTCTGCGTGGCCCATCGCGCTGCGGTGCCCAGCGCGTGCCAGCGGGCGTCGTCGAGCAGCTCCGGAGTGATGTAGAGCTCCTTGAGCAGCACGCCGCGGGCGAAGTAGAGGGCGACGTAGTCCGCCCACTCCCGCAGCGTCTCCTGCTCGCCCCCGAGGCGGTTGCGACGGCCCTTGATGATGCCGTGCGTCATCAGCGAGGCCAGCGGCGTGGGATTGCCGCCCCGCACGTAGACATTGTGGAAGTGCGCGTCGCGGTAGCTCATCGCCCATTCCCGCGGCGCGAGCTGAGGGAAGGTCCTCTCGTAGCCGAAGTCACTGGCGCACATCCAGATGGTGTCACAGTGCGCGAGCCACCACGGCGAGAGCCAGACCGCGGAGGTCACGTTCTGGAAGAGCTGGGGATTGCACTCCCGCTCCCAGGCCAGCAGCCGCAGCAGAGCATCCAGGTTGGCCTCGCGGCTGTGGCGGTCGGTGGGCAGGTGCCCGTGACCCTCGGCGGTGCATGAGAGGAAGTTGAAGTCGTGCTTGTAGTAGGCCAGGCGGCCCTCGCGGATGCGCCTCTGCGTGGCGTGCCTCACCGCCTCGAAGCTGGCGGGGGCGCTGAGGCAGAAGTAGGCGCCGCGGTCCGACACCTCGTAGCCCTGCGCGGCCGCCCACTGCATGTCCAGGTGAGACCCCGTCAGCGGCATCCACAGACCCAGCCGCATCCCCATGCGCTCCAGCCCGGCGGCGAGCGGCGAGAAGCCCTCGGGGTACAGGTCGGCCCACGGCTCCCACACCGACTGCGGCGCCTGCCAGCCGTCGTCGGGCACGAAGGAGTGCATCTGCAGACCGTAGGGCTCGAGCAGCCTCTCCCGGAAGCCCTCGGCGGTCGCCAGCAGGTTCTCCGGCGTCATGTCGTCCCGGCGGAGGTCGTACCAGCTATTGTACTGCAGGTGGCTGCGCGAGGGACGCTTGATGGCGCGGACGTAGTCATCGAAGCCGGTGCGGGCCAAGCGCCCCGGCGGAGCCACGCCGATGACCATGGTCTTGCTCTGCAGCGGCTCCTGTAGAGCACGCCCCGGGTAGTGCCTGAGGCGCACCGCCCCCTCGGTCATCTCCGCGTAGCCGAGCGGATACTCCACCCCCAGCCACCAGCTCCGATCAACCCACAGGGGCAGCCCTCGGCCGCCCCCGGTTACGGACGCCTCGATGGCCCCATCGAGCAGGCGCAGCTCATCGACGATCACCCCAGGGTCGCCGGTGATGGTCACCTGCTTGCGGAGGTAGGGCTGATCGCCGCTCAGCCAGTAGGTGAGCGTGGCGCTGATGCGCGGCTGCGCGCACTCCAGCGTGGCGATGAGCCGCGCCTCGCCCGCCTGGTGAGGCGCGGAGGCCCCGGTGCACCTGAAGGCATCTGAGGTCAGCTCGGGTCCCTCGTAGAGGATCAGGCCGAGGGGCTCTGCGCTCAGCGTCACGGGGCTCGAGCCATCGGGGCGGGAGAGCCGCTGCAGGCGCCACTGCGTCTGCTCGCGGCTGAACTCGCAGCGGATGGTGTCGTTGACGAGCACGGCGCCGTCATCGGCGACGCTGGCCCGCGGATCCGCTCCGGCCGGCGCCGCCGCGAGAGTCGCCACGGCGACGATACAGAGCACATGTGCGAACCCGGTCCAGGTGCGTGGCACCGCTGCTGGTCGCGGCTTCCGCCTACACTCCCTGACGCCGGGCGGCCTGGTGTCCTGCATCGATATCACCTGTGTCCGAGCGTCTCGACAGTCTCAGACGCGACCGGGGGCGGCGACCGGCGCTGCCGCCTACAGGTCCACGCGGTACACGTGGCGCGCCATGGGCGCGAAGCGGTCCCGCAGCAACCGCCCCTCGCAGCGAACGCGCCGGTCCTCGAACAGCACCTCGGCCTCCCGGTCCATGCACTCCAGCGGGAGGTTGAGCTGCGCCGCCACCGGCGTGGTGTCGCGGTTCACGGCGATAATCCAGACGGCCTCCTCGGCCCTATGCAGCGACGCGACGACGCGCCCGCCGTCGCCGTCCACACCCGGCAGGTCCTCGCGCTCCGCGATCAGCGCCGGCCGCAGCGCCCGGATCTCGTCGGCGATCTGCCCCAGCCCCGCCCACGCCGCGTATGAGCTCGGCCGGTAGTTGTAGAACAGCACGAAACGCGTGCCCTCCGCGATGGCCTGATACGCCATGCAAAGCTCCTCGGCTGCGGTAGGCTCGCGCACTCGGGCGAAGGACTGAATCCACCATCGGATCGGCCGCCATCCGCCGCCCAGGCGCATCACCCGCGTGTTGGGCGCGATCACGCCGATATGCTGGGTCGGAACCGGGTAGATGTCGATGGACATCAGGTCCGAGCCGTCGAGGAAGCTGAGCATGTTGGCCCCCGACACGCACACGTTGATCTCCGCGGGGTGGTAGGGGTCCTCCT
Source organism: Armatimonadota bacterium (assembly GCA_049975765.1). Taxonomy (GTDB): domain Bacteria; phylum Armatimonadota; class Zipacnadia; order Zipacnadales; family UBA5352; genus JAYENL01. Next base: position 6,357 of record JBNGDZ010000085.1, on the reverse strand, counting down.
GCCTGACTGCCCGGTAGATGCGCGCGATCCACTCCGGCGTGCAGTAGGCCGGATTGGGCTCGTCGATCAGATGCCACGTCAGCACCGCCGGATGCTCCCGCGCGACCCGTACCGCCTCCAGCGCACCCTCGATGATCTCCTCGTCCGAGACGCCGGGACGGTGGAAGCGCTCGGAGTGGAAGTGGTTGATCGACAGCCAGTGGCTGAGGTTCACGGTCACCGTCATCCCGGCGGCATGCGCCGCGTCGAGTATCTGCGTCAGGGCCGCCGGATCGACCCTCGGCATCCGCGCGTTCGAAGTCTCCTGCTGCTGGTAGAACCCGCTCCACAGGTGGAGCTGGTTGAACCCGTTCGCGGCCTGGCCGCGAATGCACGCCAGGGCCCGCTCCACGCTTCCCGTCGCATCGCTGCCCACCGGCAGGTAGGGCTCCCCGTTGCGCACCAGCACCCGGGTGAGGCGGTTGATCTTCACCTCCGACCCCTCCGCGGCTGGCCAAAGCCTGACGACCTCATGCTCCAGGCGAGCCGTCACCTCGCCGCCCTCAACCAGCTCGGCCGCCGCCCGCGACGTGCCGAGCGGCAGGGCGGTCGCGTCGAGCTCGACCACCACGCGCTGCGGCAGCGGCGCATCGACCGCCTCGGTCATGAGCGCGGTGCCATCCGCATCGGTCAGCCTCACCGTCAGCGACGCCCGCTCCCTCCGTGCCCGCCCGAGGCTCACGTCATAGATCAGCCGCCCCCGACGCTCGGTTGTGTAGTACGACAGCTCCGGCCCGCAGCCGCGCAGCGGTCCGCTCTCTGCGGACCGCGCGATCTCGTCGGCCAGCAGATCCTCCGGGAACTGGGGCTCGCCGAAGAGCGTCTCCGGCGGCCTCTCGACGAAGGGTGTCGGCTCTCTTCCCGCCTCAAGCTGGACGGCGTCAAGCCACAGCGTGCCGGGCGAGAGCTTCTGGATGGCGATCGACGGCGACCGCTCTGCCTCCTCCGTCTCCTCCGCGACCGCGAAGCGCTGCCACTGGCCCGTCGCCGCCACGCGCTCCTCCGAGCCTCCGCACTTGAGCGACACCTCCACTCCGGGCGGCTGGCTCCTGAGATGCGCCGAGAGCACACACCAGCCCGACGGGGTATCGGCCAGCGATGGCCCGTAGTAGCCCGCCCGCTCGGTCACGTGGGAGAGGCCGCCATCCGGCAGCGCCCACTGCAGGCTGCGCCGGCCGTCAAAGACCACCGTCTCGTCGGGCGCCAGCCCCGCGGCGGTCTCCTTGGTGGCGTAGGGCGTCCGCCGCCAGCCGTCGGGAAGATCGGGGTTCCGCCACTGCTCGAACCCCCCGTTGTAGAGCACATTGCGCCGCGGTGAGAGGTACTGCACTCCCGGCTTCGGCTCGAAGCGCACCGTACAGGCCGACCTGTATGTCGCTGCGGGCTCGCCCTCGCCCACTCCCCCGAACAGCGGCAGCACGTGCACCCACTCCGCAGGGCGCTTCGGCGAGCGCGCGCCGTTCAGCAGCGCCCCGTGGCCCTGCAGGCCCTCGCCCGCCTCGAACTGCACCGAGAGAGTCCCCCACCCGCTCTCGAATGCAATCCTCTGGAAGTTGACCCGGTACGGCAGGCAGTCATCCCCGGCGCCCAGTCGGGCCTGCAACGGCTCTGCGTCCGCATCCTCCCACAGCCGCACCCGCGCCCCGTAAGTCATCTCGGGGTTGAGCGTGAAGCCGGTGTCGATGGAGCCGGCGACGCCGGCCGGAATCGTCACCTCGTGCAGCCAGCGCACGCCCTCGGCGCCGATGGCCACCTCCCGGCGCATGGTCACGCCCTTCTCGCCGGCGTTGGTGACCACCAGGCGCGTCTCTGCGGGCGTCTCGACCGTCAGATTGCGGTGCGCGTCGATCCAGTAGACCGTGGTGCCCTCCGGGAGCCGCCCGAACATGCCTGCGTAGCTGTGCGTCACGATCGGCGCCCGGCCGCGGTGAATGGTGATGCTGCCGCCATCATCCACCCCAACGCTATAGCCCCCGCTCCGCAGCCTCTCCGCACACGCCCAACTCCAGGCGGCAAGCACCGCCGCTGCGGCCATCGCCGCCACCATGAGACCGCGATGGGGCTTCGCTGTCATCTGATACTCCTCCCGTTGCTGTTGCAGGCGCCGTGCCGGTTGCACGCGTAGTGTGCGACCAGAAATGCGGCCCGGCAGGACCGCGGAGCCCTGCCGGGTTGTGGCTATTGCGCACAGTGCGAGGCCGGAGGGATCACGGCTCACCCTTGACGGTGAAGTTCCTGTAGAACTCCAGGCCGCCATTCTCCCACTTGGCATGCCCGTCGCAGTACAGGAAGTTGTTGCCGTCGTTGTGCCAGAATCCACCCAGCGGCGGCCAGCCGTTCCACTCCTCCCCGTTCACGCGGATGTTCCAGGCCTCGATGGGAGTGCTCGAGCTGAGCGCGATCCCGGGGCGCAGCGGATAGGTGTTGGCGTAGAGGCGTGGGAACTCCCACATCAGGACGCACTCCGATGGCCGCTTGATCTGCGATTCGGTGATCGACCAGACACCGTTGCGGAAGCTGTGGTTGCTCCACGGCGACTTATGGCCGGGGTCCGCGAATCCATAGAGGAGATAGCCGATGTAGGAGCAGCCTCCCCATTCACTCGGGTCGTTGGGATCAAAGCCTCGATCGGGGTCACTCGGGCACTCGTAGATCTGCGCGTTCTTGACGTAGGGCATCAGACGGAGCATCCAGTCCGCGCGGCTGCTGTAACCAATGGGCACTATGAGGTCGTCGTAGTCCACACGATACTGCTGTTCGGCCAGTCCCAACTGCTTGAGGTTAGACAGACAGCTCGTCTGCCGAGCCTTCTCCTTGGCACGCGAGAAGACCGGAAACAGGATGGCTGCCAGGATCGCGATGATGGCGATCACAACCAGCAGCTCAATGAGCGTGAACCCTCTGTTCTTGCTCATCTGCCAGCGCCTCCTTCCATGACGTTACGTGTGCAGTCGAAGGTGTTCGCCGTCCTCAACTGAAACCCTCCTTCACTCGGCGTTAAACTTGGGGGGGCCGATGGAGGCCGTGGATCCGCTGGAGGCCGCAATCCATTCCGGCCAACGGTCGTCGCAGCCGGTTGGAGGCAGAACGCGCGAGCCAGGCCGACATGCGCTTCGTCCTCGGGCGAACGACGCCATGTTCGCGGAGGTATTGCACCTGTCAGACTGGAAGCATCTCGTACCCAGCGGGTGAAACCGCCCGCAAACGGGATCGGAGGAGGTCCGCAGATGCGTCCGATACTCTGGGTTGCTGTGGGAGGCCTGCTGCTGATGTCCGCGGCCGATGCCGCTCTGTATGAGCCCGCCGACCCGCCCTTCGTGCAGATAGCCAGCGCAGGAAGGCCCTACGCGCAGATCGTGACGCCCGCCGAGCCGACGTACCTCGAGCAGTTCGCGGCCGCTGAGCTGCAGGGCTACCTCCAGAGGATCAGCGGCGCCACGCTGCCCGTGATGGTCGAGGGGGAGGCCGCAGAGCACAACTACTCATTCCTCCTGGGCGCGACCAGGCGCGCTGCAGAGGCCGGCGTTGAGCCGGACGAGCAGGCCATGGGCCGCGACGGCTTCGCCCTTCGCTCCATCGACGGCGGGCTGATCATCCGCGGCCGCAATGACCTGGGCACGCTCTTTGGGGTCTATGAGCTTCTGGAGCGCTACTTCGACGTCCGCTGGTTCATGCCCGGCGAGATCGGCGAGCACGTGCCCGAGCGCGCCGCGCTGCGCATGGGCACCGTCGACCTCACCTTCCGGCCCTCCTTCCGCGTGCGCTGGGTCGGCAACGGCGAGTGGCCGCTGCACCAGCGCATGAACGCCTACGTGACCGCCGGTGACCGCGATGTGGGCGTGAACTGGAAGTGGCACTTCCACACCTTCCGCCGGTTGATTCCACCTGAGGACTACTATGAGGAGCACCCCGAGTACTTCGCTCTCGTGAACGGGCAGAGGACGGTCACCGACAGCACGAGCCACGGCAACCAGCTCTGCACCTCGAATCCCGAGGTCATTCGCGAGGTGGCCGACAACCTCATCGCGGTGCTCGACGCCGAGCCGGGGATCGAGATCATCACCCTCTCGCCCAACGATGGCGGCGGCTTCTGCGAGTGCGAGCAGTGCCGGGCGCTGGACGAGCCCGGGCGTGACTGGTTCGCGAGGTACTCCCGCCGTCTGGCGATCTTCAACAACGAGGTGGCGAAGATCGTCGGACGGGCGCACCCCGACGTGCTGATCAAGGTCGGCGCCTACGCGATGTACGCCCGGCCGCCGCTGGACGAGGACTATCAGCCCGAGGAGAACCTGTTCTTCCAGCTCTGCCACCTCTACTTCTGCCACAACCATCCTCTCGGCAGCGACATGTGCCAGGCGGGTGAGACCTACGAGCCCAGCGAACGGTTCGTGCCCAACCAGGAGTTCTGCACGATCCTGGACCAGTGGCTGGAGCTGTCGCCACACCTGTTCATCTACGAGTACTACTCCATCGGGGGTATGCAGCGGGCGAAGCTGCCGTGGCCGCTGGTGCACACCATCCGCTCCGACATCCCCTACTACCGCGACCGGGGCGTGGAGGGCTTCTACACACAACTCAGCGGCGAATCCTGGCACCGGCTGGGGCTGAACTTCTACCTGGCCGCGAAGCTGTCCTGGAACGCCGACCTGGACGTGGACGCGCTGCTGGAGGACTACTTCCACACGTTCTACGGCCCCGCCGCCGAACCCATGCGCGATTACTTCATGACCATGGAGCAGGCCATGCAGGACTGGGGCGGCTGCGCCTCCTACGGCCTGCAGGGCGTGAGCGGCCTGCGCTCCATCGGCCCGAAGGTCTTCACCGCGGAGGTCATGCGGCAGATGGGCGCCAGTCTCGCCCAAGCAGAGCGCCTGGCGGCGGATCACGGCCTCTTCGCCGAGCGCGTGGCCCTCGCCCGGCAGATGTACCAGGAGACGCAGCAGTCGCTGGCCGAGATCGCGGAGGAGTAGGCGGACCGCCGGCACGGGTCGCTCACGGCCCACTCACGCACATCCGCGCCGGACGCCCTCACCCCGCGCTGCGAGGGGCCCCGTGAGGGCGTTTTAGCCCGATACGATTCTTCCCCTTGACATGAACGCGGGGTTGTGGCCTCGTTATACGTACAACGTTTGCAATGGCGGAGGACATGCGGGACTGGGAGACCATGAGACGGCGGGCGGTCACACTGCGAGACGTGGCAGAGGAGGCCGGGGTGTCGGTCAGCACGGTCTCCCGGGTGTTACGGGGGGAGCCGGGCTGGATCGGGGAGAACACGGCTTCCGCTGTGCGTGAGGCGGCAGAGCGGCTGGGGTATCACCGGGACCTGCGAGCACGCTCCCTGCGCACGGGCACCAGCGATCTGGTCGGCGTGATCGGGGCTCATCTTCGCGAGGACGTCGCGGCCATGATGGTCGATGAGATCAGCCACTACGTCTGCGAGAACGGCCTGAGAAGCGCCTTCTACAGCGCCAGCGAGGACCCGGACAGAGAGGCCGATCTCGTGCGGGAGCTGATCAGCCTGCGGGCGGTGGGGATCATCGTGATCTCCTATTTCTCGCCAGACCTCGGAGACGCCCTGCAGTCGGCCATCGACCACGGCATAGCGGTGGTCTCTCTGGAGGTGCCCATCCCGCCGGGGGTCGATGGCGTGGCGATCGACTACCACGCCTCGATGCGCCTGGCCGTGGAGCACCTGACCGACCTGGGCCATCGGGAGATCGGCCTGCTTACGATCGACTCCGGCGTTCAGTCGGTTCACCACCGCACTCTCGCCTGGCAGGAGGGCCTTGAAGAGGTCGGGGCGGTGGCTGATGAGGATCTGATCGAGATAGCCAGGCCCTCGCTGGAGGGAGGCTATGAGGGCATGCAGCGGCTCCTGTCGCGTCGCCCGTCGCTGACAGCCGTCGCCTCAATGTCGGACAGGCTCGCATACGGGGCTCTGGCGGCGGCCCACAACATGGGCCGGAAAGTCCCCGAGGATCTCTCTCTCACCGGGTTTGACGACCTCCATTACTCAGCGTTCACACAGCCGCCCTTGAGCACGGTACGAATCCCGTGGGCGGAGATCGCGCGGGACGGAGTTCAGCTCCTGTATTCGCGCATTGAGGCCCGGGTCGAGGAACCACAGGTCACGCGAAAGGTAGGTGAGTTCGTCGCCCGCTCCTCCACCGCGGCCGTATAGTGGGTGCCGAGGTGGAGGCTTAGGAGCGCCATCACGAGACAGGCCATTGGGAGATCCGGTGGCCGAAGGAGAGGAGTACCATGACTGGCAAACGGGGCTTCACGCTGATCGAGTTGCTGGTCGTGATCGCGATCATC